>JALOMS010000385.1 GCA_025455345.1 Thermoflexibacter sp.
TCTTTGGAATGTAGATTTATGCGCTATGAATTGTACAGTGGCTCGCGAAGAAAAGATAAGCAATCATAGTTTTATCTTGTGTGTCCTGTACAAATTTTTAAATAAGTACATAGAAGAAAATAAACAAATCACAAACTTAACCCTTTATAAGTCAAATAAATAGCTAATGCAAAAATCCATAAACAGGAAACAACAGCCAAAAGAGAGAACTTTCCCGTTGCGGAGTCTTTTACCAAGACAATTCTTTGATGCAAAGGCTCTGCGCGTAAAATAGTAAAAAATAGCATCAATGCTATTCCTAATTGAATGATTATCAATGGAATACTATTCTCGAGCTTAACAATCAATACAAAACTAATCAGCAATGAGGCTACGGCAAAGGGAAGGGCGGCAATAGTCAGTAAGAATTTTCGTGGCTTTTTGTGAACATCAAATTCCTTAGAAGGAGCCATCTTCAAAAACCAATTTCCCATGTACAAACCCATGATACACAAGCCTATAATGCCAAAAACAGCTATAAAGTAATTCCATTTTTCTGCTACATAAAACCATCGGAAGATGACAGCGAAACTTTTGTAGGCAAATGCCCCATGAACAAAACTACAAAAAAATAAGCTAACACTGATGATATGCCCCCAAAGACAATACAAACGAATCAAATACGGCTGACGGCGCAGACTTTCATATATATAAAAGAACAAAATAGACGTAATAAAGCTGTAAATAATAGGCATTGTATAACTCACCAAAATAAGTTTTTGCGACCACATTTCTGAAGGGCTAATAAAATCTATGCGGTCAAAGTACAAAATAGACTGAATATCAAAAGTATTGGCTATTATCATTTGAGAAAAATAATAGCCGTAAATCAATAAAATAGCCATTGTCAAGTACGCACAAAAAGAGTTAATAATCAAATAGATATTTTTTGTGCTTTGATGGTTTTGATGTCTGTGTTGCGTCATTATTTGTTGTCTTATTTTCCTTTTTCTATACCACTCAATACGCGTCTAATATCATTTGCCTGCGTCATCAGTGCCTGAGTAGCAGGAGCATCCTCCCTATCTATAATTTCTTTGAAATACTGCAATTTCTGAATATAACTCCCCAGCGCAGTAGAGATATTTTGTTTGTTCTGTACAAAAATAGGCGACCACATTTGCGGAGAACTTTTTGCCAAACGCACCGTAGAAGAAAAACCGCTCCCAGCCATATCAAATATGCTCTGTTCGTCTTGTTCCTTGTCCAGAACAGTCGCTCCTAAGGCAAAAGAACTGATATGACTTAGGTGAGAAACATAAGCCAGATGCCTATCGTGTTCATCTGAAGGCATATAACGAATCCGCATTTCCAGAATATTACTCAACAATTCCACAATCATCAGTGCCTGTGGGCTACTTTTTTCCTTATCACAAATAATCATGATTTTATTTTTCAACAAATCGGCAAAAGCGGCTTCTGGTCCCGAATTTTCCGTCCCTGCGATTGGGTGTACAGCTACATACTGATTCCTCTTAGAATGTTGGTCTGCTATCTTACAGATTTGCTCTTTGGTACTGCCTAAGTCTGTCAGTACACTTGTTTCAGGCAAAATATCTAATACCTTGTTAATCTGCTGACTAATTATATCAACAGGAGTAGCTAACACAGTCAAAGACGATTTTTTTATGCCTTCCTCCAAGGGAGTCGCCTCATCTATCAAGCCAAGTTGCAAAGCCTTTTCTACGTGTAACGGATTAACATCTACACCAATTACATGAATTTCCTTAATTTTTTCTTTCAGTCCAAGTGAGAAAGAACCACCCAATAAACCCAAGCCAATAATACAAATTTTCATTGCGATATATAAATGTATAAATTTAATTTTTTAAAATATTACTAAAATTGTACTCTTACTTTCATTGATTCTTTAACAAAATTTGTAAAACAATTTTGCCGAATTTTTGTTTAAAACTCAAAATTACCGAATCCATTAAAACTTAACAATAAAATCTATGAGAATGAAGAAAAATATGCGCTTTGGACTTTTTTTAGTCATTATTTGTTGCTTCGGTCTAACGAATTTGCTTGCAGTAGATGAACACGCAGACAAAATTATTGGTGTATGGAAGACAGGCTCTGGCAAAGGCATGGTCAAGATTTATAAAGAAAATGACAAATATCATGGGAAATTGGTTTGGCTCAAAGAACCTAATGATGAGAATGGCAAACCCAAAGTGGACAAAAATAATGGAGAAGAATCTCTACGTTCTCGTTCTTTGTTAGGATTGATTAACCTCCGAGATTTTACGTATAAGGGAGATAAGGTATGGGAAGATGGGAAAATCTATGACCCAGAAAACGGGAGCGATTATAGCTGTGAAATGAAACTCACAGATGATAATACATTGGAAGTGAGAGGTTTTATCGGAGTATCTCTATTTGGGAGAACTGATGTTTGGAAAAGGCAGGTAAAAAAATAAAAACCAACCCAATTTTAGTATTCTACCTGTTAGTAAGCTATAAAACTTTCAGGTAGAATAGTTTTTCTAAGTAATTTATTGCTTTGCTTATTTATGTTTTCTTTTTCAATTCGCGTATTGTTTTGTCATACTTATTATTTGCCCAATAGACATAAATGCCTGTCAATAACCAAGTAAAAATAATAATCCCCAACCCTACAACCAATCCCAAATTGATATGTAATCCTATTTTACTTGCCAAAAAATCTTTTCCCCATGCCACAGTAAAGATAAAACCTAAGTAAACAATAAGCATTAGTGCTGTCAAAGATAGCGAAACTCTCCAGCGTTGGGCAACCATCTTTTTGAATTCTGTGGATTCTAAAATTTGATGTGTTTTTTCAGAACTTTTCATTTTTATATTTGTTTTTTGCCAATTAAAAGAATCATTTAATAAAAAGCAATTTTTACAAATGCTTATTTTAGTTTTGTAAAGGGAATAGGGCTTGTCTTTAGAAAAACTTAGCGGAAATAAAAATTAAAAATTACTTATCTTGCCTTATTCCTTGTACTCAAAAAAATATTATTTCTAAAAAACTTATTAAAAAACTGAAAATGAAAACATTATTAAAAAAAGCGAATTGGATACTGCTATCAGGAGTCGTTGCCCTTACATTTGCCTGTGGTGGCGAAGCTCCCAAATCAGATGAAAATACCAATGCGGATACTGTGAAAACAGATACTACTACCGCACAGACACAACCTCAAGACACTAATAATACGCTTTCTGCGGACGAAACCCAAGATGGTTGGAAATTGCTTTTTGATGGAAAAACTTTAGATGGGTGGAAAGGATTTAAAGACCAACCTATGAGTGCTTGGGCAGTAGAAGACGGCTGTATCGCAAGAGTAGCTGATGGAGTAGATATTATGACCAAAGACCAATATGAAAACTTTGAACTCAAATTAGAATGGAAGATTTCACCTGAAGGGAATAGTGGGATTTTCTTCCACGTAGTTGAGGGGGATTATAAGACTACGTATGAATCTGCTCCTGAAATGCAAGTAATTGACGCATCGGCTGGTAGATATGCAGGTGATAAAACAACCCCCAAACAAAAAGCAGGCGCAAACTATGACCTCCATGCGGTAGATAAGGAATACGCCAAACCAGTGGGAGAATTCAACCAAGTGCATATCATCTGTAACAACGGGAAAGTACAATACTTCCTCAATGGTGAAAAAACAGCAGATTTTGAAATGTGGACTCCTGAATGGAAAAAATTAGTAAAAGGTAGCAAATTTGCCTCGATGAAAGGCTTTGCAGAAGCAAAAACAGGCTATATCGCATTGCAAAACCATGGAGATAAAGTTTGGTTTAGAAATATCAGAATCAAGATGTTGTAGTTTATAAATATTGTTTATAAGTAATTTTACAAAATTATCGGACACTTTGCGAGATGTCGCACCATTCGTGTCCGATAATTGATTTTAAAACACTTATGAAAATGTAAATGCACTTTTATTTTTGTTAGGTTACTCTTAAGCAATTCAACAAGAATAAACGTTTTTTGTATTCAGTTCCGTAGGAACTTGCGTTTTGTAAAACTATTAGTTTCGTCCCTATGGGACTTCGTAATTAAGTGTTATTTATCTTTTTACAAAACTGTCGCCTCTACGAGGCTAAGTAAAAAACGCTTTAATTTGCACAATTACCTACTTATTACTATCATTCCAAAAATTGCTCATTATCTTTGATAGGATTTTGTTTAACCTCATGCGTTTCCAATTCATAGGCATTATTTTTTTGGCTTCCTGTGTGCAAAAATATTGCTCCATATACTGATTTGTAGCATATTTCTATTTTGAACTTGTCCAGATTGTTAATAAGTGCAATAACGCAGTCTTTGTCATCTATTTGGAAGAAATTCAAGGTTTCTCCTGCAATTAGCGTTTTTTGTCGGAGTTGGTATTGGGTAATGGAAAAATCATGCTTTATGCCCAACTCATTAAAAATATCCCTCCAGTATTTGTATGATTTGTTTTTGTAGGTGATACGAACAGACTCGATAATTGCGGGACCCGTTCCTGGGTTTCTTACAAACAACTTGACCATAAATCGGTCGGAAGCATAAATATCTGCGCCCAACTCTATACGCGCCCATACAGAGGCTTTGTACTGCTCGGACATGAGTTTCTGCTGTTCTACCATTACCTTAAACTGGTCTTTCATAATCAGTGCCTGCATAAGAGAAGTAGCTAAAGCACAAATACTCACAATTAAAGATACAAAAACTGTCAAATTACTTACGTTAAATTTAGGTATGTTGAGTTTTCTCATATAAAATAGTAGAGATTTAATTATATGGATAAAATTCACATTTTCTAATTTTGTTTGAGGGATAATTTTTATATTGAACGAATTATTAGACAATATGCACATCATCCGTCATTTGGAAATAAACGCATTTTCTCCTACACCCAAGTATCAGCAAATTGTTAATTCTGTTATATCAAATATACGCAAAGGAAATTTAAAAATAGGGGATATTTTGCCTTCTATCAATGAAATTAGCTTTGAATTTGATATATCACGCATTACAGTAGAAAAGGGCTACAATGAGTTAAGGAAGCTGGGTATTCTTCAGTCTATCCAAGGTAAGGGTTATTTTATTGCCAGTACATTTGTCAAACAAAATCTAAGAATATTACTGTTATTCAATAAATTAAGCGCGCACAAAAAGGTTATCTATGATGCTTTTGTCAAAAACCTTCACGAAGAAGCGGCGATTGATTTTTATGTTTATAACAATGATTATGGACTTTTCAAACGCCTTTTGGAGCATCCAAAGGACAA
>JALOMS010000386.1 GCA_025455345.1 Thermoflexibacter sp.
GTAGATATTAACACAGGAGAGCTTGTCAAACGCTTAAGAAGGGAAAATCACTCTCCTACATCTCAAAAAAATGCACTGCGTATCGCCAAAAATTTTCATTTAATAGAGAATATGGCGATTGGGGGTATAAAAATAGGCAAAGCAGTCAATACATTGTTTGGAAAAAAAGCCATGAAAACGCTTACTTCCTCATTACGAAGTATTTATTCCGAATTTCCTTTGTGGAATGGACAATTAGATAGGGTAGAGTATCAAAAAATCAAATATCCTACCCCTCCCGCGCCC
Source organism: Thermoflexibacter sp. (assembly GCA_025455345.1). Classification (GTDB taxonomy): domain Bacteria; phylum Bacteroidota; class Bacteroidia; order Cytophagales; family Thermoflexibacteraceae; genus Thermoflexibacter. Next base: position 286 of record JALOMS010000386.1, read on the forward strand.
CAATCTAATAGTGAAAGTCATCTTACAAATTTTGTTTATTTCCCTACTTGTATTTCGCGAATGATGGGCAAAGATACCTTATCTACGTTTCTTTCGGTTGCTCATAAAGCAAGATTCAATATATTGATTCCCAATGATATACAAGGTCATTGTTGCGGACAGGCATTTTCTTCCAAAGGTTTTGCAGAGGCATATCAATTTACTGCCAATAAAACAATAGAAAGTCTTTGGAAGTGGACAAAACAAGGGGAACTACCAGTTGTTTTAGATGTTACTTCTTGCACTCATACACTCCAACAATCCAAAAATTATCTTACAGAGGAAAACAAGGTTAAGTTTGATAAGATGAAGTTTTTAGATAGCATTGATTTCATAGCAGATTATGTGCTTGAACGTATCCCAATCCAAAAACAGAAAGAGCGCATAGTTTTCCACCCTGTTTGTTCTGTTTATAAAATGAATTTGATGAAAAAATTAGAAAAAATAGGAAATGCCTGTGCCAAAAATGCTGTCATTCCCCAATTTGCAGGTTGCTGTGGAATGGCTGGCGATAGGAGTTTTTTCGTTCCAGAACTTACTAAGTCTGCTACCAAAACAGAAGCGGCAGAAGTAAAACTGTCAGATTATCAAGGTTATTATTCCTCTGCTAAGACCTGTGAAATGGCTATGAGTGAGGCAGTTGGGAAAAACTATGTGTCTATTTTGAACCTAATTGACGAGGTAAGCGAATAACATTTTTGGCAAAGAAGTATCAAACTTCGTCTCAAAGTTTGATACTTCTTTTTTTAATTTAATGCCTTCTCAAGCAAAGCCTTCGTTGCTCTGATGCCTGCATCTTCGTCCAAGTAATCACCTTTCATGCCCATCATTTTCAAAAAGCCACCTTCGTATTCTATACCTATGAAACCTTTGAAATTTTTGCCTATCCCTTTTTTTACGATTGGCATCATTTTATTAAAATCTACATCTGTACAGTTGCCATTGGCATCAAAAGAATGAGTTTTGGCACTGACCCCTTGAGCAAAAGGCATGAGTTTTTTTACGCCTTCGTATTTGTCGTATTCATTTAAGATTTTTGCATTCATAAAGCCCTCCAAAGTCATGCTTTGTAGCTTTTCTCGCTCTGTGAAGTTACCAAAATCGGGTAAAGCACCCGCATAAGGACTTTTTACTTTTTTCAATAACTTTACTAACCAATCAGGATTCGTAGAAACAGAAATATGGTTTTCTATGATAATACTGATGCCTACTTTTGCACCATATTCTACCAACTTTCCGTAACCTTCTACTCCTGCTTTGAGGATTTCGTCAGGCGTACCATCGCCCTCCATATTTACCCTAATTGCATAACAACCCAAGAATTTGGCGGCATCTACCCACTTGTAGTGATTTTCTACCGCTTTTTGCCTTTCTTCTTTTTTACTTGCACCTAAGTTGCCTTCGCTATCTACCATAATAAGCACATTACGAACTCCTAAATCGCTGGTGCGTTGTTTTAGCTCGTTCAAGTAAGTTTGGTCTTGGGATTTTCCCTCCCAAAAACCAGAAACGTATTCTACTGCACTAATACCAAAGTCATTTTTTGCCTTTGCAGGGAAATCCAAATTGTTCAATTTCCTACTAAAAAGCGAACCCGCCAAAGAAAACTCGGCTAAGGATATTTCAAAAGCAGGCTTAGGAGTCGCAAAAATAGAGCTTGGTAAGGTACTCGCTACTGTAACGGCAGCAATTTGATGAAGGAATTGGCGGCGATTGGTGCTGTTTTCCTTTGTGTTGTCTATTATATCTTCCATTTTCAATGTAGTTCTTTTGAGTTTAAAATAATCAAAAGTTTAAAATAATCAAATGAAAAGAAAGATAGTAAATCGGAATAAAAAATAGAAAAAATAGGTGCAGAAATATGTTGTAAATTTAAAATATCTCTCCGTGTGTTTGTCTAACTAATTGTTTGGCTAAAAAATGATTGTGCTTAAAAAATCTCACTAAAAGTTCTGTTAGTACAGGACTTCCAAAAAAATGTTGGACAGTTCTACCAATTGCTAAGCGAAATCTAAAATATTTATTCCAGTGGAGTCGGTAGTTTTTGTGCAAATCATTTTTATTTATTTGATTATCAAAATATTGGATAATGAGATTGGATAGTATTTTAGAGGAATGAATCGCCATCGCCATACCATTTCCACAAAGGGGCGTAATCATACCTGCCGAATCACCACACATCAGTATATCATTATCTATCAATGTTTTAGGGGAAAAAGATATTTCATTAATCACTTTAGGTGCATCATAACAAAAAGTAGCATTTTCTAATATGTCCTTTAAGAAGCGATTTTGTTTTAAAATCTGTTCTTGCATAGCCTCTATGGTCTTATATTGTTTGAGGTTTTCGCGCGTCGTGAGATAGCAAAGACAGTATTTGTCATCTTCTACCCTTGAAATTCCACAATACCCGTCTTTAAAATTATGCAAAGCAATGAGGTCATTGGGGAAATCCGTTTTTATATGATATTTGACCCCAATATATGGAGAACGTTGTTGGAAAAAAGCCCTTTCTTTGTCCAAATTTGACCTTTTGCCATGAGCAGAAATAACCAATTTGGCATTCAACTCTCCCTTGCCGTCAGTATAACAGATAAAATTTTCTTCTTCTTTGATAATATTTAATACATTGGTTTTCAGGTAAAAACTGACTCCTTTTGCAAGTGCTAATCGGTACAAAGCCTCATCAAGTACATAGCGACTCAAGCCAAAACCACCCATGTCCAAATCCATATTTAGCTCGCTTCCCTTGGGCGAAGTAAGCCAAAAACGCTTGATAGCTACCGCTCCGTATTGGAAAGGGTCAAAGCCAAGACTTCTTAGGAAAGGCAGGGTTTCATTGGAAATATACTCTCCACATACACGATGAAAAGGGTATTCATTTTTTTCTATCAAACCCACATTCAAGCCAGATTGGGCGAGTTTTATTGCGTTGGTGAGTCCAGCCAATCCTCCGCCTACGATTAGCACTTGGTGTTGCATTTTGATTTATTGCTTTTCAAATTTTTTCAAATCGGACTTTAGAGTAACTTCTACTTCTTCGGCAATATTGCGAATGACTACACTTGGTATTTTTATCTTATGTTCAGCTACTTTGATTAAGAACTTACTTTCTAAGGAAATTTTGCCATCTTTTACATGAATTACAGAAGGAATAGTACGCGTCTGCGTAACGCCATGAATAGTGAGGTCTCCCACAGCATTGACATTGTAAGAGCCGTTTTTGCTCAAGTCATACGCACCTACTATCTTGCCTTTGAAAGAGCCTTCGGGAAATTTATCACTTTCCAAATAGTTTTCATTAAAATGTTCCTGCATGAGAGAAGATGCAAACTTAAAAGACTTAATAGGAATCTTAAATAAAAACTCATTTTTACTAAAATCTATAATTCCTTTAGTTTCTTTGTTCGTAGCTTCTATATCTTCGACTATGCCATCGGAAAAGAATCTTATGTAAGAGTTTTCCAAAATATAACGGTCTTGAGCATTACTGATTAAAACATTGATAATCAGCAAGTTTAAAATTAACAATATTTTTTTCATGTTCTTAAGATTGTTAAGTAAATCTTTATAAAATGGTGAGTTTGTTATTCTTTCTTTTTCTTTCCACCCACCGTAAAGTTGCGTATCAAGTTGAATCCAAAGTGTATATCTCCTTTACCCCATGAGCCTACTGTTTCTACCAAATAGGCTTTGTCAAACATTCCACGCGAGTTACTCAACGTAAGTTGGAAGACGTGTCCACCTGTTTCTATATCAAATCCAATAGAAAAAGCATCCTTGTAGTTATCAAACGCAAGGGATTTTTTTTCTGGAGGCATTCGCCAGATGTATTCCGCATTAAAGGTGAATCGCTTGGTTATTTTGAATCTTCCTCCTATGCCCAAGGCAACCGTACTTACGGCATCATTGACCTCTGTTACCAAATTCCTATGTACAAATGTAGGTGCTAAGACCATTGAAATTCTTTGATTCAGTTTGCTTCCAATAATGAGTTGATTGACATAAGCCAGCCTGCCATTAAAGTCTGGGCTAACCTCTCTTAGTGTATTGACGGCAATACTTCCCATATATACCAAACTGATAGGCAGTAGGTTGGACTGTCTTAGTATGGCGGCTTTGACAAAAGCGTCGTAGGTTTTTTGATAGCTACTCCTGCCTACGCCTAAGTGTATCCAATCCGAAAGTCCGTACTCAAAACCCATTCGAATCTCGGCTTGGTCTAAGCCCCAAAATTGGTACGCTCCACTATTAAGCGTTCCAAATCTATGACAAATTCTATATTCTAAAGCTCCTTTGGCTAATCTTTCTGTGTTGTGGAGATTGATAAGGCGAGTAGATTTGAAAGCCGCACTTGTATATTCTTTCTTTTTCTCTTTACCCGCTTCTGTACTATTAAGAGCTGCCTCTAAGTCATCTTGAGCAAAAAGATGATAAGTGCTAAAAAACGAAGAACAAAATAAAAAATAGATTACGAGTAGTTTGTATGTTTTCATAAAAGTTAGCTTTTAATTTTTGGTATTTGTTTTATAAAAAAATGACTCATCGCACAAAGCTAAGGTTTCTAACCAAAAATAGGAAGTTGATTGTAGATAAGTTGTGTAAGTATATCAATATGCTGTTGTCCAATAAAATAGCACAACAGCATATCAATTTTTTTTATGCTGTAACTCTCAGATTATTCCCGTTCACTGCGGTATTAAAGACTTTGAGAGGAGAAGCCGCAGGTCCGTTAGCAACGCTACCGTTTAGATTAAAGACAGAGCCATGATTGTTGCAAAGAAAGTTGTTTTGTGCGGGTCTGAATACGACTGTAGTACCTTGATGAGTGCAGGCTTTGGATAGGGCTACAAAAGTAGTAGCTGTATTGCGTACTACGATTACATCTCCAAATATGAGAGAACCGCCTGTACTTGCCAAAGAAGCATTGGCAGAATTAGCCAAATCAACCGTAAAGTCTATGTTATTGCCTGTAGTTGTTCCTGTTACACCTGTTGTGCCTGTGGGTGGAGGAGTTGGCGTAGGGTCATCACTGCCCTTAGATGAGCAACTTTGCACCGTACAAGTCGCTAAAACAGCAAATAGGGATGCGCCACTTAAGCCAAGATTTTTCAAAAATTCTAATCGTGTCATGATAAATTAATTTTTTAATGGTTAAATAAAATGAAAAGAAATGATTATACTTAAAATAGATATCTTGCTAATTAAAATAACACCAATGGGCAATTGCATTGCGCTGTTAAATATTGGTAGAAAATGTTGTTAATCATAGTATTATGAACTCATATAGAGTTCACTCTTACGCCTCTACGAGGCTAAAAATGTGGAGATTTTCTATATGCTACCAATATTTAAGCCCTAACAGGTTTAGAATACATATTTATTTAAACAAGTTGTCTAATATTTATCTAATTGATTACGACATATTTCAACGTAAAAAATACGCCTGTACTTGAAAGATTGACTTTGCCCCAACCTACACCGCCCAAAGGAAGTTTGACGAAGGGTTCGACTTGCCAATAAACACGCTCATTCCATCTGCCAGCATACCCTAAAGACAAATTAATAATACTAAAATAGTGCTTGCTTGCATTTTTTCCACTCCAGCCTTTGACGATATTAGGCGGGGTGCTTGCCTTGTATTGGAATCTGTAATCTTCTGATAACATCCAATAAGACGAAATGCCCGAACTTACAAAAATCCTACTTTTCTCATTCGTCAATAGACTATAACGCAAGTTGATAGGGACTTCTAAGGCATCGCAAGTAGCCCAAACCATTTCAGGTCTAATCTGATATGTCCAAAAGCCCTTAGGTGTAGTATATTCATCTCCCTTAGCAGAGTAGCGCAAACGAGAGAAAATAATACCAGAAGTTACGCTTAGTCGCTTGCTAAATAGGTATTCTAACTCTATGCCCAATTTATAACCTGTCTGTGAAATACTACCAAAATTCACTGCACTCCAGTCAGGTGCCAATACCCCACCAATAGAAAATCTTGGGAAATGGGCAAGTTTGGACTGAAAATCGTTAGAGGCATAGACCTTTGATAAAGCGATTTTTTCAATGCCAACAGAGTCTAATTTACTCAATACAAACAGACTATCTCTTATCAAAATCCAAGAAACAGGCACTGTCAGTTTAGTTTCTTGACGCTGATTTTCAATCAAAGTATCTGGTAATTGTTGGGTTTTTATCAAAGTCTCTTTTTGTGTAGAAAATAGCTGGTTGTTTTGCTGATTTGAAAGATTTAGCCTAAGAGGATTAACTCTTGGCTTTACTGCTACACCTTTGTTGTTATCTTTATCAACAGGGGTATTGTTTAACCCTTGTTGGTTACTTTGATGATTGTCTTGCTGTTCTATACTTTTTGTTTGACTATTATGTTTTTCTTCTTTGAGTAAATCAGTATTCTTTTGTATTTGATTGTTATTGAGCAAGTTTGGCTCAGTGTTTATGGTTTGGCTGTCTTGTATAGCTGACTGTTTTTCTATCTGTGGTAAGGTATTTTTATCTTCTTTGGTATTTTCAGATTTTTGTTCTTTGAGGTAGTAAGATACCATCAAAGAAAAGAACAAGAATAAGCCGCCAAGCAAAAATCGCTTCCACCACAGCCTTTTTCTTCTGTGTTGGTCTAATTTTGCTTCCATTTTTTCCCAAGCCTTCGCATTAAAAGGGATAGGTTTGCCTTCTAATGCTTTTTGGAAAAAATCGTCTAATTCTTCTTCATTCAACTCTTTCATTCTTAGCTATTTTCGCAATAATTTTATTTTTTCAAATCTATTTAGGTTATAAGTAATTGTGCATTTTTATTGTAAAATACGCTTTAGCGTGTTTAGTTCATTATCAAATAATTGTACACCCTGAAGGGCATGTTACTGTATCGATTTAATTAGCTCACTTACTTAAGTATATCAACAAAAATAAACGTTTTTTCAGTTCCAGACTGGAAGTCCCGTTAGGGACATAAGCTTTGTAGAAACTAAATTAAGTCCAAAAT
>JALOMS010000785.1 GCA_025455345.1 Thermoflexibacter sp.
ACCCCTATCAGCTACCTCTATGAATATCTTTTTCTCTGCTAAAAATAAAGCTGTAATTTCCTTTTTATCAATTACTTGCCATTTCTGCTCTATTTTCTTTTCAGTAATATTATATTTTATTAATGCGCCACTACCAAAAAAATAAACATGGTTTTCCCAAACAATGGTTTTATCAAAATTTAGATTGGTATAGATAGTATCACTTACGGATTGGAAGACTTCTTTACCCGTTGGTAGGCGATAAATATAACCAAAATCATTCTTAATACCCACAAAAAGAGTATTGGTTTCACGTGCTAAATCAATAGAATAAACGGAAGATATAGTAGGTATGAGTTCCCAATTACTCCCATTAAATCGCAGTAATCCCTTGCGATTTGCAGAATAGATGACCCCAAGCGTATCTTGGATAATTGCATAATTTTGGTTGTCAATATTATCAATATTATGTTGAAAATGAGTAAGATAAAAATTACCCACTTGACCTAAAGCTACTGAAGCAATCCAGCATAGCAAGGTGATGACCAATCCAACTTTTTTCACCGTATCAAAAGTTTAAAATTGTATAAAACTAAGAATAAATTGGAATTAATAAGGGAAGTTTATAAACAAATAGGTTATTCATTTACAGAAACTTACAAGGCTATAACGCAAGAAAAAAAAAATAGTTTAGATACAAAAAAATAATATAAGACTTAGATGTAAGAATCCTGATAAAATGAAAAGATTTCTAAAAATAATACTTTTTTACAATATAATGATAGATGTGTTGAATTTGTTTGAGCAGATTTACTCATAAAAGCAAAGATAGAGGGTAGGATAGTATGATAAGTAATTGGTGATAAACAGAGGTAAAGTTGCAAGAGATAAGCATCATAGGTGATAGGTTATTTGAAGAATTTATGATTCTTATTTATTGTCAAAACAATTGTAGCTAAAATTTAATTTTTGATTTTATTTGAAAATATGCAAATTATTCCTACCTTTGCACTCCATTTGGAAAAATAAAATCATTTTGAAAGCATTATAATCGCTGAAATCATGAAAGTTTGTGAATTAACAGGGAAAAAAGCGCAAGTAGGTAATAGCGTTTCTCATGCAAATAATAAGACAAAACGCAAATTTGCTCCTAATTTGCAGAGAAAACGTTTTTATATCCCAGAAGAAGATAAGTGGATTACTTTGAAAGTAAGTGCATCTGTATTAAAAACTATCGATAAAAAAGGGATTAGCGCAGTTTTGAAAGAAGCAAAAGACAAGGGATTGATTACTAAGTGGTAATTTAAGGGAACAGAATTCAGATAATTTTGGAATGTACTGAACACAGAAATTCAGGCTTACCAGGCATGTCAAGGTATATTACTACCAAGAACAGAAAAAACACTACGGAGAGATTGGAATTGAAAAAGTACAATCCAGTTTTAAAAAAATATACTATTCACAAGGAAATTAAGTAAAACGATTCTTAATTATGGCAAAGAAAGTAGTTGCGACATTAAAAACTGAAGGCGGAGCTAAGTACGCTAAAGTAATAAAGGCAGTGAAATCACCTAAAACAGGTGCTTACACTTTCAGAGAAGAAATCATGCTCGAAGAAGATGCTAAGAAAGCATTGGCTGGTAAGTAATAAACAAAATATGTTCTGATAAACTCAAAATATGGATTTTGAAGTTCTGTTGTTTTTGTTTTTGCTTGCATCATAGAAATTTTGTAATCTTTTTTATTATAAAGTCCCTATTTTTCAAAGGGACTTTTTTATTTTTGTCCGATAACTATTGAAACATGGGCATTTTTGATTTTTTTACCAAAGAAAAAAAGGAATCTTTAGACAAAGGAAGTCAAAGGTAGATGAAGAAGTCTTAGATGAGTTAGAGTCTGTGCTTATTGCTTCTGATGTAGGGGTGGATACGACCCTGAAGATTATCCAACGAATAGAAGACCGCGTAGCTAAAGATAAATATCTCAATACAAATGAGTTAGATAAAATATTAAAAGAAGAAATCGTTGCACTTTTGATGGAAAATAAGACAAAAGATTTAGATGATTTCAATGTTCCTATTACAGACCAACCTTACGTAATCATGGTTGTTGGGGTAAATGGGGTTGGGAAAACAACGACGATTGGGAAGTTAGCCGCTCAGTTCCACAAAAGAGGTAAAAAGGTAGTATTGGGGGCTGGAGATACTTTTCGTGCGGCGGCTGTGGAGCAACTAAAGCTATGGGGAGAAAGGGTAGGCGTGCCAGTGATAGACCACGGAATGAATACTGACCCCGCTTCTGTTGCGTATGATGCAGTAAAGAAAGGGGTCGAGCTTGGTGCAGATGTTGTGATTGTAGATACGGCAGGACGCTTGCATACGAAGGTCAGTTTGATGAATGAACTTTCTAAAATCAAACGTGTGATGCAAAAAGTAGCTAATAGTGTTCCGCATGAAGTCTTATTAGTCTTAGACGGAAGTACAGGTCAGAATGCGTTTATTCAAGCAAAGGAATTTACACAAGCTACGGAGGTTACTGCCTTAGCAATTACCAAATTAGATGGCACGGCGAAAGGTGGTGTAGTGATAGGTATATCTGACCAATTCAGAATCCCAGTCAAATACATAGGAGTAGGGGAAAAAATAGATGATTTGCAGATATTTAATAGAAAAGAGTTTGTAGATTCTTTATTTAAAAATCAAAAATAACTTTATGAAGATAACATATAGTTTTGGAAAATAACTTTATGAAGATAACATATAGTTTTGGCACGGCATTCATTGGAGTGCTTGTATTGTGGATGGTCAAACTGTATGAGTATCATATACATACCTCGCTTACTTACACTTGGGGGCTTTACCCACGTAGCACTTATGGCATTTTAGGTATTTTTACTGCTCCATTGGTGCATGGAGATTTTTATCATTTATTTTCCAATACAGTTCCTTTCTTGATTTTAGGGGGAGGCATACTGTTTTTTTACCCGCGATTAGCCAAGAAAGTATTTGCTTATATTTATATTCTGACGGGAATGAGTGTATGGCTTTTTGCTCGACCTTCTTATCATATTGGGTCAAGTGGATTGGTATATGGCTTTGCCGCCTTTTTATTTTTTAGTGGAGTTTTTAGACGGGATATTAAGTCATTGGCTATTGCTATTTCTGTGGCTTTTTTGTATGGTGGTATGGTAGTAGGGCTATTCCCCACAGGCACTGGGGTATCTTTTGAATCACATCTCTTTGGAGCAATTATTGGGAGCGTTTGCGCTTTTGCTTATAAAAATGTCAAAGAAGATGATGAAGTCATCTCTAAAGAATTTACACCTAATCCTATTTTTGAAGGGTATAGAAATATAGAAGGTAAAAACTTCCGCTACGAATATAAGGATACAAAGGAAAGATAATACACTACTCCTAATAGCTTTAGTCTTTTACGCTTAATAGCAAGTCATGGTATTTTTCTTCATTACACGCCCTCAAAGCATTTTCTAATTGTTTTTT
>JALOMS010000387.1 GCA_025455345.1 Thermoflexibacter sp.
ATATTTGCTATAATTCCCTGTTTTTCAGTATTAATAACTATCAAACGGAAATTAATTTGGTCAACTACAAAAAGCGTTTTGCCGTCCTTACTCAATGCCATATCTCCCAAGTAGCCATGGGTAAAGTCTTCGGTTTGGTTGTTTTCCTCAACTTTGATAGCACAATTGATTTCTCCTTTTTTCTGATTGGTATTGAGGTCAAAAAGAAAAACCTTATTTGCTTCACCGCCAGCCACATACAGGGTTTGGTTGTCAGGAGAAATCGCCAAACCCATGAAAACTGCCTCTAAAATACCTTCGTTATTACCCGCGCCTTCGGGGATTTGCTGGACTATTGGATTTTCGCTTAACAAATTCTTAATCACTGTGATAGAAAAAGGCGAAGTTCCTGAATTGGCGGTTACGGCAATGTTACCATCTGGGGAAAGAATTAGTCCGTAGGGGTGCGGTGCGGTGGTGATTTGCTTGCCAAGAGGCGTGATAAAGCGACCATTAGGCAAAATAGTTTTTCCATTTTTATCAATTTTCACGTACTCGTTCCCTGCGGGTGCTGAGGCAATCCATTGACCTTCTTCTTTGCTTTTTTTGTTTGAATTACAGGCTGTTAGAGCTAAAAATAGAACGATAAAGAAATAAGTTTGTTTCATAGAATTTGGGAGTTTAGATTTTTCTCCAAATAAAATGAGATATTCGGACTTTTAGCTCGTTTCTGATGTGAAATTATTTTTAAGAAATGTGAAATATGCTTTCTTGAAATAAAATTATCAATCTTTGAAAAAGTTGAGCCATTTTTCTATTAATTTTAGACATTCAAATTATCACTATAATCCTAATAGTACAAGTGTAACGCTTGTATCTCAAAAAGATTCAAGGCTAAGCCTTGAACCGATGTACCTAAAAAAGATTTAAAACTAAGCCTTAAACAAATAAGAAAATAGCCACAACCCAACTGTCCATTTGAAAATAAGCCATAGCGTGTAACCAATTAGAAATTTTTTTCCATGTTTTTTATAATTTTCTTGGAACTTGCTCTTTGTTTTTAAGAAAAGCTTTTTCATAATAAATTTTGTTTTATTTAAAAAATAATTTAGTCTAATCTAAAAAACGAATTTACCTCTTTAAAGTTTCAAGAATTGCTTGATTTTTGTAAAATTCAAGAAAGTTTTGATGTCAAATTGGTAATAGTCTAAAATACCCCTATTTAGCTAAGTTTTGTATTTTGCATACAGCCTCAAGTTGTAAGTGCTACAAAGAATGTCATGCACTTATTTTTTTCTCTTTTCCCAATAAAAATAAAAAGGCAGTCCTGTCAGCATAAGTGCCAAGCCAATGCCTGCTTCTCTGGGTTTAGTAAAAAGTGTAACAAAGATGAGCGCGAAACAGAAAATCACAAATAAGGCGGGAACGATAGGATAGCCCCAGACCTTGTATGGGCGTGGTGCCTTAGGCTCTTTGATTCTCAATACAAATACGCCTAATGCCGTAGCTCCATAGAAGAAGAATGCCGCAAATATCAACATGTCTGTGAGTTGGTCAAAGCTCCCAGAAAGGACTAATATACAAGCCCAAAATCCTTGAATCCAGAGTGCGTTATTGGGGGTATTGTATTGAGGGTGAATGTTCTCCGCGCTCTTAAAAAATAAACCATCTTTTGCCATCGCATAGTAAATACGCGGAGGCATCAGGATAGTGCTATTTGTACAGCCTAAAGTAGTAACCAAAATCAGGAAAGAAAGCACCGCCGCTCCTATATCTCCTGCAAAAGAACGAATTACTGCGACTGCGGCTATTTCATTTTGGGATTGGTGAATGGCAATGATTTTGTCAATAGGCATTACGTACAAATAGGTAAAATTGACCAAGACATAGGTAGCTATAATAATCACCATTCCCCCAAAAAGAGCTAAGGGGAGATTGCGATTGGGGTTTTGTATCTCTCCACCAATAAACCCCACCGTATTCCACCCTTCATACGCCCAAAAACCTGCAAGCATAGCACCAAATACAGCCTTAATCAAGTCAATATCTGTCCAACTCTTTGAAATATAAGTAATTGCTGGAGTTTGCACATTGGTAAAACTTCCCCCCTGCCCAAATAACAATCCTGAAATTACTATCAAAGCCAAGCCAATAATGACTAAAGTAGTAATGGAATTGCTTAGTACAGACGCGCCTCTTACGCCTTTGGTATTCAATAAAGTCAAAGACAAGATTAATAAAATAGTCATGCCTTTTACTCCAAAGTTATCAAATGGTTTGAAAAGCCCAAACAAATCAAGTTGAGCAATCGAGTCAGGTAGGTTAGGCAAAGTAATGAGAGAATTGAGAGATTGGGAAAAAACGTATGCTATAGATGCAACTGCGGCTGTTTTGATAGCTGTAAACGTACTCCACCCATAAATAAAAGCAATAAATCGCCCATAAATACGCTTAAAATAGACATATTCTCCGCCCGAGTCAGCGAGCATACTTGCAATCTCTGCATTGCTCAATGCGCCGCAAAGACTAATCACTCCCGACAAAATCCAACAGAAAAGTACCAATGTTGGAGATTGTAGTTCTGCGGACATAGGAGCTATTTTTTTATATACACCCGAACCTATTACGGAGCTAACAACCAAAATGGTAGCCGCTCCAAGCGTTAATGACCTGACCAATTGTCCTTGTTTCTTTTCCAATGTGTTTGACTATTAAAGGGTTATAAAAATAAAAGTATTTGTACTAAACTCAATTCGCACTAAAAATCGGGATAGTCCCAAGGTTTTCTATACGTTCTGGTCAATAACTTATTTGCTTCTTTGTCCCCTACAATCTTGTCTTTCTGCTCGTCCCATGTTATGCTTCTACCTATTTTGGCAGAAACATTGGCAAGCAGTGCCATATTGGTTGCTTGCCTACCTTTTTCTATGTCTGCAAAAGGAAGATTTCCAGATTTGATAGACGCAAGAAAATCTCTCCATACAAGGTCTATATTTTGGTCATCGGGCTTGTTGAGTTGTGGGTCTTCGTGGATAATTTCCTTATTTTTATCATTGGGAAAAAATGTCCACCCTTTCTGCCAGCCTTGATGAAATACGCCTTCTGTTCCATAAAAATAAACGCCCACATTTTCTGTCTTGGTTTCATTGTGAGGATTAACGATGGAATGTTCCCAAGAGCAGGTAAATTCTTCAAATTCAAAAACTGCCATTTGGATTTCTGGAGCATTGGCTCTGGTGTCTCGCCAGCCTCTTTTTTGTACGGAGTAGATTCTTTTAGGAGCTTTTTCCTCTGTCCACCACAATATCTGGTCGAACCAATGAGGTCCCCAATCCCCAATGATTCCATTGGCAAATTCCATGTATTGCCTAAAACCTCTTGGGTGAATGCCTTGATGATAAGGGACTAAAGGAGCTACACCACACCAAAAATCCCAATCCAACCCTTGTGGTGGCGCAATTTGTTCTTCTAACTTGCCTTTGCCAAAGTTATAATTGACAAAAGCCTTTACTTCTCTAATTTTCCCTGCTTTACCAGATTTCAAAAAATTGATGCCACTGATATTATGAGGAGAATAGCGTCTATGAAACCCAACAATACAAATTTTTTGTGTAGCTCTGGCTACTTTTTGGATAGCTGTACCTTCTTTGAGGGTATGAGAAATCGGTTTTTCCAAATACACGTGTGCGCCACTTTTCATAGCTTCAATCGCAATTACAGCGTGCCAATGGTCAGGAGTAGCATTGATGACAATATCTGGTTTTTCTTTTTGGAGACATTCTCTAAAGTCTGTATAGCTTTTGGGTTGGTCATTACAAAGTTTGTCGACCTCTTCCTTACATTTGGTCAATTGGTTTTGGTCGACATCGCAGAGCGCAACTACTTGGATTTCTCCTGTTTTGATGCCTTCGCGGAGGATATTTAGCCCCCACCAGCCCGAACCAATCAGTGCGGTCTTGTATTTTGCTCTTTTGGGATAAATCCAAAAGGAAGGAGCAAAAGCAGTAGCTGTACTTGCAAAAATGGTATTGGAAATAAATTCTCGTCGTTTCATATTTACTTAAGTGGTTAGAATGATTGATTTGTCTGCTAAAATAATGATTAATCCTGTTTCATTGAATCTTTTGCATAATTTTATTTTATATATTTAGTCTTTTTCTGACTGTTAGTCAATAAGTTAATTTTTTTAAAATGATTCTAAATTACTTGGACTATGTATATTTTTGTAAACAAATTTTTATAAATAACTGTTAAGGTGCTAAGTTAATACTCAATCAATACATTAATTAAAAACACATTTTTTTATCTTTTCGTAAGACTATGGAAGTTTTAGAAATTGACACTCCTCCGCTTTTTGCGGAAACAGAAAATCAAGAAATGATAGCACAAACTGTGCGTGATTTTGCCAAAAAACACATTACACCTTTCCGTAACAAGTGGGATGACGAGCAATATTTTCCTTTAGAGGTATTTAAAAAATTAGGGGATTTGGGCATAATGGGAATATTAGTTCCTGATTATTATGGAGGTGCTGGATTTGGATATTTCGAATATGTAACAGCTATTGCAGAGTTAGCCAAAGCAGACCCCTCGATTGGGTTATCTATGGCGGCTCATAACTCTCTCTGTACCAATCACATTCTACTTTTTGGAAATGAAAGTCAGAAAGCAATGTGGCTACCCAAATTAGCTACTTGCGAGTACTTAGGGGCTTGGGGTTTGACAGAGCCTAACACTGGCTCTGACGCAGGAAATATGAGGACGGTAGCAGTCAGAGATGGGAATGAGTGGGTGATTAATGGTGCCAAAAATTTTATTACACATGGCAAATCGGGTGATATTGCGGTAGTTATCGCAAGAACAGGCGAGGTTGGAGATTCTCATGGTATGACTGCATTTGTAGTTGAAAGAGGAACAAAGGGTTTTATGGCTGGTAAGAAGGAAGACAAACTCGGTATGAGGCTTTCTGAAACCGCAGAAATGATATTTACAGATTGTAGAATCCCTGAAGAAAATGTACTTGGTGAGGTAGGCGAAGGCTTTATACAATCTATGAAAGTATTGGAAGGGGGACGCATTTCTATTGCCGCCTTGAGCTTGGGCATAGCGCAGGGAGCATACGAAGCGGCTCTTTTATATGCTCAAGAGCGACATCAGTTCAACAAACCGATTGCTTCTTTCCAAGCAATAGCTTTCAAATTGGCAGATATGGCAACTGAAATAGATGCGGCAAAGTTATTGATTTATAGAGCGGCTGAAATGAAGAACAGAGGGATGAAGATTAATAAAGAATCTGCTATGGCAAAATATTT
>JALOMS010000388.1 GCA_025455345.1 Thermoflexibacter sp.
GATTGATTTGCAAAAAGCCAAAGATGAGATTAGTCAAATCAAAGAAGAAGAACAAAAACGAGCTAAAATGATGGTCGACCAACAGAAAAAACTCATGGCAAAAGTCATGGAAGATTTCAAAAACAAGGAAAAAAATCTCAAAGAACAATTGGCTCAGAAAGAAAAAGAAATTGAAAAACTACAAGGCAAAAAATAATCCAATAAGGGCATAATTCCTTTTCATTATTAGCCCAATAAATCATTACCAATACAACAAACCTTGATTATACTTAAGATTGGAATAGCATAAAGAAAAAAAAGGTACTATAACTTTATAACTTCTTCACTTATAAGAAACAATCCAATAAAACAAAATAGAAAAACACTTCGTTTTATTCAAGAAGAATTAGTTTTACTAAAACTGAGATGTATGTTATTAAATCCACCTCAAGAAGATATTGTGCGACTTATCCCACCTTATCTTTTGCATTCCAGATTTTGCGCTCTTGTCATAACGGACTTAGAGGGAAACTACTTATTTGTAAATGAAGGTTTTAAAAAACAATTTGAGATAGGTAATAATTATTTGTTAGAGACTTCCTTTGAGCATACTATTCATACCGATGATAGACACAAATACCAAAAAGCTCTTGTGGACTGCCTTAATCACCCAGACAAAACTGTAGAAATACAAGTTCGCCAACCAGAACAAAACAATGGGAGTTTTATTTGGACTAATTGGGAATGTTCTCTATTTACTGATGAGAATAAAGAACCTTTGGGCTTGATGTGTATTGGTTTTGGCATTGCGAAAGCACAATTAGAAAAGAAGAAAACAAGAGATTTTGCTGATAAAGTAGAAAATATCATCAATAATATCACAGATGGTATAGTAGTTTTAGACCGAAATTGGAAATTTGTACAAGTCAACAAAGCAATAGAACAGATTTTTAATATTACTTTCCATGATTTGAAAGATAAATCTCTATGGAGTTTATTATCAGCCTTCTCTAATCCACATTTTTCCCAACAATTCCACAAATCCATAAAAGAAAATACTACTACTCGTTTCGAAGATTTTATCGAGCAGGTCAATAGGTGGCTCAGATTTACGATTTATCCTTCTCCAGAGAGCATAACTATATTTATCAGAGATGTTACAGAAGAACGCAAGATGCGAGAAGAATTGCGTTTGTCAAAAAATAAATTAAAAGCCATTTTAGACAGCACTACTGATTCCAATTATCTAATTGCTCCAGATTTCACTATTCTAAGTTTCAACAAAAGAGCTACTGAAACAATCAGACATTTCCATCAGAAAGAAATCAAAGAAGGGCAGGATTTCCGTCAATACCTCATCAAAGGTTCTGAAAATAGATTTTACAAGTATTTTTCAAAGGTACTTTCTGGAAAAAGCGTGAAGTATGAGCAGGGAACTTTTTTAGGGAGAAATCATAAAATCTGGCTTGAGATTCGATGTTTTCCTGTTTATGACGAATCTGGGGTACTCATAGGAGTTTCTCTGAATGCCCGAATTATCAATACTATCAAAAAAACAGAACAAAAACTTATCCAATCAGAAAACAAACGGAAAGCTATCTTGGATAGCACTACTGATAGCAATATTTTGATAGACCCAGATTTCAAAATATTGAGTTTTAATAAAACTGCTCAACAAAATTTTTATGTATCCTTTAACCACCTCATTGGCGAGGGGGAAGACATTAGACCCTATATAGATGAAAAAAGAAAGGAACATTTTACCGAGTCTTGCCAAAAAGCACTAAGGGGTATTTCTACTCAAATAGAAATAGAAACAAATCTGGGCAACCAAAAAATCTGGAATCAAATCCAATATTTCCCTGTCTATAATCATAACCATAAAATCATAGGCATTTCAGTAAATATTGCCAATATTGATGACAGAAAACGAGCAGAGGAGTTGCTGAAGAAAACAGAAAATATGCTTGAGGCTATTTATGATAGTTCTCAAGATGCTACCGCGCTTATCGATGGTAAGGGAAATATCCTCTATTTCAATAAAATCTTTAATGAAACAGTGCAAACCATATTCAATAAAGCTACAAAAATTGGAGATAATTTATTAGAGTACATTGTTCCTATGATGCAACAAGAGTTTAATCTGTATTTGGAGCAAGCCGCACAAGGAAAAAGTACACAAGTGGAAAAACAATATCAAGGGAATTGGTTTCGTTTCTTATTTTTTCCTGTATATGGTAAAGAAAATCAATTAGTTGGGATAGCATACAATGTAAGAAATATTACCAATCGCAAAAGAGCAGAAATAGCACAAGCAGAAGGAGAAAGAAGATTAAAGGTATTAGCAGACAATTTCCCAGATGGTTCTATTAGTTTGATAGACAAAAACTTGAATTTTTTATATACAGGAGGTGCGGGGTATAAAAAGTTTGATATTAATCCAGAAAATCTGATAGGAAAACCTATCAAAAACAGCCTTGCTTTGGAAATATACAATAAAATAGAAGAGTCGCTTCCAAGTGTACTTGCGGGTAATGCCAATTCTTATGAAATTGCTTATGACAATAAACATATATATATCATTAATCTACAGCCTGTTGTAAATGAAAATAAAGACATAGATAGCTTTGTTTTGACAACTCTTGATGTTACTCATCAGAAGAATAATGAAAAGAAAATAATCATCCAAAATGAGAAATTGAAAAGTATTGCTTGGCAACAGTCTCACGAAGTCCGAAGACCCGTAGCGAATATCTTAGGTTTGGTAGGTCTTATATTATTGGAAGAAGGTACATTAGATACTAATTTAAAAGTGTATTTAGAACATCTTTATAAAGCAACCCAAGAGTTGGATAGTGTCATTCATAAAATTGTAGGGAATACTCATGAGATTGATTTTTGAGAAGATTATTGTTTATCCTTCTCAATCCAGCTACCTAATAGCATACCTAAAATACTTGCCAATAATCCTACCAACAAACTGGGGAAAGCAATAGGATTTATCTCGAAATATAGCCAAATGCTTAACCCCCCAATCATAGAAAGCATCGCTCCTGCAGAGGTTGCTCTTTTCCAAAACATTCCTGCTAATAAGGGAATAAATAAACATACCAAGTTTACAATAGACGCATAACTGGCTAAGGTATAGACGTTTCCTTTGATGCTTGCTACGCCAAGAGAGATACAAGCAAATACCAATACGCAAAGTCGGAAAAGGCGAAGGAGTTGTTGGTCTGTAAGTTGTTTTTTTAAATAGGGCTTAATTAAGTTTTCTGCTAAGACAGTTGCAGGCGCAAGCAAAGTTCCGCTTGCCGTACTCATAATTGCGGATAGCAATGCACCAAAAAACATGATTTGCACAAAGACATTGGTGTGCTTCATAACTACGCTTGGGAGTATTTTTTGCATATCCCCTCCCAATAATTCAGGGGCTAACTCTTTGGCACACAAACCTATAAAAAGAGGTAATATTGCAATAGTCAGGTACATAAATCCTCCTATATAAGATGCCCTAACTGCAATTTTTGCACTCTTTGCCGCCATAATTCTTTGCAAGACATCTTGACTCGCAATAGACCCCAATCCGATAGCCATCCATTCGCTTGCATAGCTACTGATTGCCCCAAAATTAGGTTCAGGCAGAAAATCAAAGAATCCTTCGGGTGTATTACCTATTACTTGCGACCATCCGCCAGCCTCTGCCAACAAATCAACCGCTAAAAACAATAAGCCCAAAACAATCACAATCGTTTGTATGAAATCTGTCAGTGAAACAGCCCACATACCTCCTATATCTGTGTAAATCAGAATGATAATAGCACCTATCAAAATCCCATATTGTGTATCTATGCCTGTGATTACAGAAAGCATAAGTCCCCATGCTACAAACTGCGCCGCAGTCCACCCCAGAAACGATAAAAACATCAATACACTTGAGACCAATTCTACACTTTTTCCAAATCTATGCCTAAAAAAATCGCCAAAAGTAAGCATATCCATTTGATACAGACGCTTGGCAAAAAATGCACCTACCAATATCAAGCATAGCCCTGCTCCAAAAGGTTCTTCGATAATCCCCAATACACCTTTTTCTACAAACTCTGCGGTTGCTCCTAAGATTGTTTCCGCACCAAACCAAGTTGCAAAAAGTGTAGTTGCCGACAAAAACAAAGGCAATCTTTTACCTGCCACAGCAAAATCACTCGCTGTTTTGACAAAGCGAGATGCATAAACCCCAATCAATAAGGTCAAAATAATGTAAATAACAATAGAAAATAATAACACGATGGTTTAATAGGCTTAGTATAATAGGTTTAATAGATAAAAACTTAAAAATAATATAAAAATCGTATATTTTTGTCTGCTTTTAGACCCTTTATTTGTAATCAAACCCTCAATCTAACTCTACAAGCCAATTTTTTTCCAGTCAAATAACTCTCCTGGGTCAGTACGACGCAAAGTAGCGTACTCACTATGCCCCACAATGTGTTGCCTATCTTTGCGAATGTCTGGATATCTACTCATAATATCTGCTAATAACCAATTCAAAGATTCATATTGGGCATTCGTGAAGCCAATAAATTTTTTATCTATTTGGGCATATCTTTCTTTAGGCATAAACATCATCATATCTTTTTCCGAGCCAATAGCCATCATCTCTATACCTATCGAATGCCCATTCATACTATTCTCGAACGAGGGAGAAAAAGGTAATTTGCCCTTACCCGCATGATAAGCAACCCTCTGCTCGCTTACCAATTCATAAATCTGTCCGTTGCGGTCAATGATATAGTGAGCAGAAACACCATTTTGCTCAAACAAAGCCAATATTTTATCCAAATCATACGGATTGCTTGGCTCTTCTGGAGCTATGCTACAAAAATGGAGCATAATACGACTGATATCATCATTAGCCGTGCGATTGCGCGAACACTTTTCCGCAAGATGCCTCTGTATAATCTTTGGTTTGTCTTGAATAAAAAAAGAAAAAAATACTATTATGCTTATAATCAAATAGTTCATCATTTTTTATATGCTTTTATTAATGTAAATATAGAAGATTTATGCATTCCATAAAAATTCTTATTTAATGCTTGTATGTTCTTGGTGCATACTTCACAAAAAATGCCAGAAATCTATGGAAAAAATTTTAATAGAGGCGAATTTGATATTTTAAACTACAATTCCATACCTTTAAGCAAGAATTATTAAACTTTTCTGACTAAGTAATCAATCAAAATTAGTTTAGATAATTATAAATATTTAATAACTAATACATTAACCAAATTTAGCACAACTT
>JALOMS010000389.1 GCA_025455345.1 Thermoflexibacter sp.
CAGGTGAAACCAAAAAAAGTATTTTTAGCATATTAAACTTTTTACTACCTACCGTACACAAAGTTTTCCCTATGCACTGTAGTGCCAACATAGGCGAACAGGGCGATACTGCTATCTTTTTTGGCTTGTCGGGTACTGGCAAAACTACTCTTTCTGCTGACCCTCAACGTTATCTGATTGGAGATGATGAACATGGGTGGACAGACAAGGGTATTTTCAACTTCGAAGGCGGTTGCTACGCTAAGGCTATCAACCTCAGCAAAGAAAATGAGCCAGATATTTATCAGGCTATCAAATTTGGGGCAATAGTAGAAAATACACGTTATATGACGGACTCCCGCACTATCAACTATGCGGATAATGCCGTTACAGACAATACCAGAGTCTCTTACCCCTTGTATCATATTAATAAAATAGCTCAACCCTCCGTAGGTGGGATTCCTAAAAATATCTTTTTTCTTACCTGTGATTCTTTTGGAATACTTCCACCTATTTCTAAACTTACGATTGGGCAGGCTATGTTTCATTTTATTTCTGGTTATACGGCTAAAGTTGCTGGAACAGAAGTCGGTATCAAAGAACCTGTACCTACTTTTTCTGCTTGTTTTGGTGCGCCCTTCATGCCCTTGCACCCTACACAATACGCTGAAATGCTTGGCGAAAGAATGAAAAAATACAAGACCAATGTTTGGCTAATCAATACGGGCTGGACAGGTGGCAAATACGGAATAGGCAAACGCATGAAACTCCCCTACACCAGAGCAATGATTACAGCCGCCCTATCAGGAGAATTAGCGCGTGTGCAGTTTGAACCACACCTATTTTTTGGAATTCTTATGCCTTTGACTTGTCCCAATGTCCCAAGTGAGATTTTGAATCCAAGAAATACATGGGCAGACAAAGAAGAATACGATGGACAAGCCAATCATCTGGCTTCTTTATTTTTGCACAATTTTGAAGAATTTAAGTCTTTTGCTAATGAAGAGATAATGAGTGGCACACCTCAAATCATAGAGGGGGTAGGTAGAGAAAGAGAAAAGAAACTTAGAATTTATGAATAAATAGCAAAATAGCTTTACTAATTCTCAAAGGATTAGTAAAGCTATAAACCATTATGCACTATTTAGAGCTAAGGAGTTATGAATTATTAGTTATGGATTAATACAAAATACTAATAATCAATTACTTAATTGATGGCAATAATATAAATTAATTTTGCATAGTTACTTATAATTATTAGAAACAATATTTTCCTGTGTCTATAATTACGTCTGCGATTGCTCTACGTGCGTTTTTGGTATTAAAAGGGTTTGTTTTTGTATAACGTTTTAAACCCATCAATAATACTTTCATTTTATCTCCCTTAGCATACGAGTTAATCGCCTCTCTACCAGCATTTTCTAACTTGTTTACTGCTTCTATCAAATATACTTTTGTCATACTGATTTGGGCATCACAGGCATTTTCTCCACGTACACCGATTAGCTTTTCTGTACGCAGGATAGTGGATTCGGCAACATACGTTTCTATAAGCATATCTGCCAAGTTCATCATTATCTCCTGCTCATTCTCGAATTCCGTTCCTAAAGTTTGTAAGGCATCTCCAGCAATCATCAAAATCGCCTTTTTCATGTTTTTCACTACTTCCTTTTCTTCTGCAAAAAGTACGGAGTTATCGATAGGATTCATATTAGGTACAGAAGTAAGTTCTTTGGCAACAGCCATAGCGGGTTGCATAAGGTCTAACTCTCCTTTCATTGCTCGTTTGACAATCATACCAACCAACAACATTCTGTTGATTTCATTTGTGCCTTCATAAATCCTTGATATTCTTGCATCTCTATATGCTCTTGCCATAGGAGCTTCTTCGGAAAAGCCCATACCACCATAGATTTGTACACCTTCATCTACGATATAGTCAAGAATCTCAGAACCATGCACTTTCATAATCGCACATTCTATGGCAAACTGTTCTAAGGCTTTGAGCTTTGCTTCTGAGTCAGGTATTCCTTCTTCTATCAGTGCATTGATTTTGTCTTCAATATTTTGTCCTGCACGATAAGAAGCTGATTCTGTGGAATATACCTTAAGAGACATTTCAGCCAGTTTGTATTTAATTGCACCAAAAGTGCTGATAGATACTCCGAACTGTTTTCTTTCTTTGGCATAAGTAGCCGCTAAGCCAATAACTTCCTTGCAACCACCTATTACGCCTGCTCCTAATTTGATACGACCTATATTAAGGATATTGACAGCGATTTTAAACCCATTCCCACGCGAAGAAAGAAGGTTTGCTACGGGTACTTTGCAATCATTAAAGAATACTTGGCGCGTAGATGAGCCTTTGATGCCCAATTTTTTCTCCTCGTCCCCAAGTGTAATTCCTCCAAAAGTTTTTTCTACAATGAAGGCAGAAAGATTTTTATCATCGTCTATTTTAGCAAAAACTATAAACAAATCTGCAAAACCAGCATTAGATATCCACATTTTTTGACCATTAATGACGTAATGTGTGCCTTCCGCATTAAGTTTTGCCTTGGTTTTGCCAGAGTTAGCGTCAGAGCCAGAGTCGGGTTCAGTTAAGCAATAACAACCTATCCATTCTCCTGTTGCTAATTTTGGGAGGTATTTACTTTTTTGTTCTTCATTACCATAATACAAAATTGGCAAAGTGCCAATGCCTGTATGCGCTCCGTAAGCAGTTGAAAATGAGCCACCTTCTCCTACAATATCTGCAATAAGCATGGAGGTATTAAAACTCATGCCTAATCCGCCATATTCTTCGGGAATAGAAACCCCCAAAAGTCCCAATTCGCCCGCTTTCTGCATCACTCCATGCATGAAACCCTCTTCCATAGTGTCCATGCGGTGAACGTTGGGTGTTATTTCCTTGTCAATAAACTGTTTACAGGCTTCTGCCATAGCTTTCTGCTCTTCTGTAAACTCCTCTGGAATAAAAATATCTTGTGCTTCTGTTTCTTTGATGAGAAACTCTCCGCCTTTGAGTGCTTCTCTGATTGCTTCTGCTACCATAAATATTACTGATTAAAGTGATTTGACTGATGAAAATGTTATGCGTGCATACTAATTTATAATACAAAGATAAGTAAAAATGTTATGCGTGCATAATAATTTTAGAAAATTATTTTCTATTCCTTACAAAAAATAAACCCTATCTATGTTACTAAACAGATAGGGTTTTATCAAAGGCTTAAATGATGTATTATCAACGACTAATCATACTACTTTCAAATGAGTGATAGCATAGTCAATGCGTTCTGACACCTCTTTTTCTCCTAAAAAGGCTATAATTTCCATCAGGTCTGCGCCAGCCCCACCCCCCGTAATTGCTAAGCGAACTCCTTGCATGATACTGCCAAACTTGATGCTGAGCTGGTCTGTGATTTGGTTTAATAACTCTTTGGCTGTATGAGCGTCTAATTCTTTATCAAGACTTTGTATGATATTTTTGTAAGCAAGAAGCACATCTACTACTTGCTGATTCCATTTCTTACTGGCTACTTGTTCGTCGAAAATAGTAGGTGCATGGAATAGATAATGCCCTTCTGTCATAAAATCTTTGACAAAAGTTACCCTTTCTTTGAGGATACTTACTATTTTTTCTGCTTTATCTTGCGAAAGTGCTATGCCCTTTTTGTTCAAGTCTATGATGAAAAGTTGGGTAAGTTCTTCATTAGATTTGCCTTTTAGGTATTGTTGATTAAACCATTTAGCCTTATTAATATCGAATTTTGTTCCTGACTTACCTATTCTTTCGATAGAGAATAGATTGGTTAATTCTTGGATAGAGAATATTTCTTGTTCTGTCCCTGCATTCCAGCCTAACAAGACCAAGAAATTGACCATTGCTTCAGGCAAATAACCTTCTTCTCTATATCCTGCCATGGTTTCATTTTTTTCTGGATTTTTCCATTGCAAGGGGAACACAGGAAAACCTAATTGGTCTGCATATCTTTTGCTGAGCTTCCCATTTCCATCTGGATTGAGAATCAAGGGTAAATGAGCAAACTGGGGCATCTCTTGCTCCCAACCAAAATACTTGTACAGTAATATATGAATCGGGGCAGAAGGTAGCCACTCCTCTCCACGAATGACATGAGAAATTTCCATCAAATAATCATCTACTACATTGGCTAAGTGATAAGTCGGCATACCATCTGATTTGAGTAACACCTTGTCATCTAAGAGCGACGAATGAAATACAACCCAGCCGCGAATCATATCTTGTACCCTTATATCTTCTTTGCGGGGAACTTTTAGTCTAACTACGTAAGGTTCTCCTGATGTCAATTTTGCTTTTACTTCTTCTTCGCTGAGAGTCAGCGAGTTTTTCATTTGCATTCTTGTAATGCTATTGTATTGTGGAGAAACTACACCTGCGGCTTCTAATTCTTTGCGTTTTTTGTCCCATTCTTCTTCTGTATCAAAGGCATAATAGGCATGCCCCTCTTTGATAAGTTGTTCTACATATTTTTTATAAATTGCTTTGCGCTCGGATTGGCGATATGGTGCATATTCGCCGCCATGCCAAGGGCTTTCGTCCAAAGTAATTCCTATCCACTCCAAAGCCTCTCTGATGTATTCTTCTGCGCCTTCGACATAACGAGTTTGGTCTGTATCTTCTATACGCAAAATCATTGTGCCATTATACTTTTTGGCAATCAGGTAGTTATATAAGGCAGTTCTTACGCCTCCTATATGCAAACCTCCTGTGGGGCTGGGTGCAAAACGCACTCTCACTTTTCTGTCCATTATCTGCTAAATAAACTGATTTTGATTTCTAAAAATTTTTATCTTGCAAATTTAGCAAAAGTATAGCACTTAGAATAGTAGAAAGCCTTATTTTATCTATGTCCCTCAAAGGCTGTAAAATAAGTATAGTGCCAAAGCACAATACCTGCACTTACTACAATATTAAAGGAGTGCTTGGTGCCGAATTGGGGAATTTCCAAGCTCATATCGCACAGTGGCAGGATTTCGTCATTTATGCCAAAGGCTTCATTGCCAAAGATAAAGGCATATTTACCTCCTTTAGCAGGTCTAAAGTCCTGAAGATAAGTGCTTTGATTGGTTTGTTCTACTGCAATAATTTGAAAATCTTGTGTTTTGAGTTGCTCAATAGCTTCTTTAATTTCTTTAAAATATTCCCATTGGACGGAATCAGTTGCGCCCAAAGCTGTTTTATGAATTTCGCGATGAGGAGGAGTAGCAGTAATTCCACAAAGATATATTTTCCCAACT
>JALOMS010000390.1 GCA_025455345.1 Thermoflexibacter sp.
TACGCTTTCAAAAAATATTTGATGAAAATCGGTGTCCCAAGCCCTTGGATAGTAGCCTATAAAGATGGGCAAAGAATGACAGGCGATATTCGCGAAATTCTCAAAAGTGTCGGCATTACAGAGGCAGATTTAGAAACAGACTTGTTCAAAGAATAAGCCCAACATTGTTCAAATCTTAATTTACTTTAACTATCAGAAAACCATGAAAACAAAAATATTTATTTTTACATTTTTATTAATTCTATCCATTCAATGTGTTTTTGCACAAAAAAACAAAAAACCTTCTGCCGAAGAAAAAGCCGCAGAAAAAGAATGGAAAAAGAAGCTCAAAGAGCTTGACCCACTCCAATACAGAGATTTGGTAAACGAGCTTAATAGATTGCGCGGAGAAAATGGAGGTTTAAAAAATAATCTAAAGACAGTGGGCAAAGAATTGACGGACAAGGACGCAGAAATAGCCCGATTACAAAACGAGTACGACTCTATCAATAATGCTGTCGCCCAAGCCAAGAAAGATGCCGCCAATGCCGCTCCTACTACTAATCCCGAATATACAAAGGGGACTTGGTATAGGGTACAAGTCGGGGTTAAAAACAAGATAGATATATCAGAGGTAGGTGGAGATGCCAAAAACCTTATTATAGAAAAGGATAGCGACAATATCTACAAATATACCTTAGGGCATTTCAAAGACTATTGGGAGGCAGATGAGTTCAAGAAAGCCTTGCGTACTATCATGGGTTTGGACAAAAAGAAAGAAGAAGATAGGGAAATATGGACGGTAATATACAAGGATAATGAGCGCGCAAGCATGAAGGATAGACTACAAATAGAAAGTGGGAATCCTAAAGGTGATAATTAAGGTAAAATGACATTTACTAAGTAATAGCTTCATTATTAATACTTTAATTAATAAACCTCTGTATGTAGATTCAGTAAAATTGGGTAGTTTATTAGTCAATACATCATGTAATTATAAGTAAGTGTGCATTTTTATTGTAAAATACACTTTAGCGTGTTTAGCTCATTATCAAATACCAGCACACCCTGAAGGGCATGTTACAGTGTCGATTTAATTTGCTCACTTACTTACTTCTTTGTTTTCAAATATCATTATCAATATTGGGTTGTTCATAAAGCAATAAACTATCCAAATCTAAACACAATAAACTGCCTAAAAACCATTTGTGCTTATAAACACAACCATTATCTATACAAATTTTTTGTCTATTTTTTTCTATATCATCTTTTATCATCATTATGAGTTCAGGGGTATGTCCATGAATTATTTTTTTATTTCCTACAATCTTTTTATCTATCTCAAAATCACGAATCCAAGCCATTTCACCGTAATTATTTAAAGGGTCAGGAGATTGGAAGTCAAATCCTCCGTGTACAATATAAAAATTGTCTAATTCGAAGTAATAAGGCAAATGATAAAAAAAGGGTAAATAAGGTGATAAAATTTTCTTATCTTCATCAACAAGCCCTTTCGCACGAAATAAAACAGGCAAATGGCTTGGCAACGCAAAGTGTCTATCTAAAAGTATTTCTTCATGATTACCACGAAGCGGAAATATTTGGTAATCTTCGTCTATCAAATATAGAATAGTGTCTATCACGTCCCTGCTACTCTTACCTTTGTTGATATAATCACCTACTAAAAATAATTGGTCACTCTTCGTTAGTGCGACTTTGGATAGAAGTGCTTTAAAGGAAAGTACACAACCATGAATATCTCCTATGACCAATCGCCTTCCATTTGATTTAGGAATATAGAAGTATTTCGTGGTATTTATGTCGTTTCGTTCAATTATTTCTTTATAATTCATATATAAAGATTTTAAGTAAATGTTTTTAAATAAGTTTTGTCGAACAATTGATATATTCTATAAAATCATAAAACGTTATTTATCAATAAATTATAAAATTAAAAGATTCCTAAAAAATTGGATTATTTATATTTTTCATAAACAATCCCATAGCAATTTTGCTTCTTAGCTTCTATTTTTTTGAGATTTAACAGCACGTAGAGTCATTTCGTTTAACCACAAAATAAAAACAAAAATTTTAACATTTTATTAATCGAATAAGAATTTGTAAATTTGAGGAGATTTTTAGGAATCAATGAACCAATGAACACAAATACTCATATTTACAAACCTATATACAAAATACGGATTGTTACTGCCGCCTCTCTATTTGATGGGCATGATGCCGCTATTAATATCATGCGGAGAATTATGCAAAGCACTGGCGCAGAGGTCATTCACTTGGGTCATAATCGTTCCGTACAAGAAATCGTCGACTGTGCTATCCAAGAAGATGTGCAAGGTATCGCTATCACCTCTTACCAAGGAGGACATGTAGAGTTTTTCAAATATATGTATGACTTACTTAGAGAAAAAAATGCAGGTCATATCAAAATTTTTGGAGGCGGGGGCGGCACGATTCTCCCTTCGGAAATCAAAGAACTCCATGAATACGGCATTACAAGGATTTATTCTCCTGATGATGGGAGGGCGATGGGTTTACAAGGAATGATTAATGACTTGTTAGAAAAGTGCGACTTCTCTACCATTGATATAGAAGCATTGAGCAAAAACTTTAGCTTGTAAATAATTACTTTACTTCCTCATAATCAACATAATCACCACCTGAAGGGTCTTTTTTCTTTGGCTTTTCAGGCGAATAAACATTAATATTGTTTTCCTTATCCTGATAAGAAGGAGGAGGCGTAAAGGGTGTATTTGCTTGCTTTTGCTTATGGGCAATCGCATCTCCTACACCCGCAATAATACGAGCTACTTGATAAATTTTGCGCCCGAATCTATAGACTACATAACCAATGAGTCCGAGAATTAATAGTATTTTAAACACAGTCTTTTGAATATTAAGGTATTATCATTCTCTCTCTTATCCCCTCTCCTACCCTCTTAAAAGATGATATGAATGATTGATTTGACAAATATACAATTTTTCACTGATACGCACAGACAAGCAACATGATTAATTTTTCGCAAATGATTTGTAAAAAAACAAAATTTTATTCTTAACTTAATCCAAATCTTTAACCAAGTAATTATCTTTTAAACTAAATCATTGACTAACAACTCATTATTCCCTAATTATTCAAATCAAAAAATATAGCCTATGAATTTCACTCCAAGAAAGGCAGAAGACGATAGCAAATCTGCGAAAATCATTCAATATGATTCTGTAACCAAATACATGGCAAAAGACCTCATTACTTTTAGACCTGAGCAAGACATTTATGAGGTGATAGATTTGATGCTCAAACATAAAATCTCAGGGGCTCCTGTACTTGACGCAAGTGGGAAACTGATAGGATTACTTTCAGAAAAAGACTGCTTGCGGGTAATGATAGCGAGTGCTTATCACAACGAACCCGTAGGTACAAGGCACGTAGCTGACTATATGACCATCAATGTCGCAGTAATTACTCCAGATAAAGATGTCTTAGACGTAGCAAATATGTTTCTTAACTCTAATTACAGGCGTTTCCCCGTAGTAGAGAATGGAAAATTATTAGGGCAAGTAAGCCGCAGAGATATACTGCGCGCCGCTAAAGATTTGAGAACCAATACATGGAAATCCTAAGCAAAAATGGAACGCTTATCTATGGTATTAATCCAAAGCAGTCTAAAGTAATAAGCTATTTTAGACCGCTTTTTATTTTATATTTAATTTAAGTAATTGTGCATTTTTATTGTAAAATATGCTTTAGCGTGTTTGGTTCATTATCAAACACTCGTACACCCCAAAGGGCATGCTACTGTGTCGATTTAATTTGCACAATTACTAATAATCTATAACTACTTATATTTAGACAACAGGTATGAACGATAAAAATTTTATCTTTATCTTTGGAAGTATTTTTGGTGGCATAGGAATAATACTTTTGGCTTCTGCAATTTATTTTTTTAATGACATACGTGCCTCTCAAAAAGAAGCCGTCAAGGTTCAAGGTAAAGTAATCGCCTTGCAATCTTCACGAGGAAGTAAGGGGGGGACATTCTACACCCCTTTGGTTGAATTTGAGCTTAATCAAAAAAGCTATCAAGTGTATGGTTCGGTAGCAAGTAGCCCCGCCTCTTTTGACGTAGGAGAAATAGTAACTCTATTCGTCAAGCCCAATCGCCCCGAAGAAGCCCAAATAGATACTTTCATGGAAAGCTGGTTTGTAGTTTTGGTATTAGGTGGCATGGGAAGTGTTTTTACCTTAATCGGAGGAGCTACTGTATTTTCAGGACTAAAAAGTTCACAACGATTAAAATAAGTTTTATTTCTCATAGAAATTTTACAAATTTGCCAGTTCGCTGATTTAATCATATCAATATGTTCAAACTTCGTTTAGGCATTCGTGGAAAAATTTTAGTAGGCTATATCGCATTGATGATTTTTTTTATCATCAATGTAGTATTTATTTTTCGCACTATCAATAGTTCACGCCACATAGTAACAGGAGTTTTTGAAGACAAAGACCAATCTGTCATCTTACTTAATGACTTCAAAGACATGGTATTAAGGTCAAAAATGTACACCTTGAATTGGGTTTTTCAGCGCAAGGACGAAGAAGGCAAAACCTTACTCAAAAAAATCCACGATGAAGAATATCCTGTCATTAAGGCTAACTTTGAAAAATCAGTAAATATTTGGGCAAGCAAAGAACAATTTAATGAAGTAAACAAATTGCTTTTGAGCTTTGAAATACTCAAAGAAAGTCAAGAAGACATTATGAAAAAATTAGTGGAGTTTACAGATTATGATGATTTTGTCATAAAATCTGAAGCGGAAGACATTTTAGAAACTTCTGTTGTTCCTCAATCCAATAAAATTCTCAATCAAATCAGTCAGCTACTTTTGTTAAAAAAACAAGAAAAACAAATCGCACAAAATGATATTTTAGAATCTTTTAGCAGCCTGACTACTTTACTAATTTTTTCTTTGGGTATTATTATTCTCATTGGTTCTGTGATGTCTTTTTTGATAGCCAATCGCATTACTTCTCCCGTTCGTTACCTGAAAATGCTCATAGATGCCTTAGGGCGTGGCGAACAACCCAAGCTCGTAGAAAGTATATCCAATGACGAGATTGGCGATATGAGTATTTCTGTAAACCAGCTCATTACAGGACTCAATGCCACCTCACAGTTTGCTCAAGACATTGGCGTGGGTAATTTTAATTCTTCTTTTTCACCACTCAGCCCCAAGGACGTATTGGGCAATGCCCTCATA
>JALOMS010000391.1 GCA_025455345.1 Thermoflexibacter sp.
GGGCAAACTTACTTGGCTTACCTGTTGCTTACTATCTCATAGATAAGTGGTTAGCAGATTTTTCTTATAAAACAGAAATTTCTTGGTGGCTTTTTGGAGTAGCAGGGATTTCTGCAATCTTAATTACCTTGTTTACAGTGAGTTGGCAGAGTATCAAAGCGGCAGTGGCGAATCCTGTGAAGAGTTTGCGGAGTGAATGATTTTTACTGGTTCAAGGCTAAGCCTTGAATCTTTTTAGGTGCAAGCGTTACGCTTGCACCAGTAGGAATGATGAATTTCATTCCAGATTCCAGATTTTTAAATTTCTAATTAATAAAACTATGATAAAGAATTACTTAAAAATTGCTCTTCGTAGCTTCGCAAAGAAAAAAATGTACTCTCTCATCAATCTTTTAGGCTTAGTATTGGGCATTTCCTTATTTTTCTTGATTGCTATTTGGGTAAAGGAGGAATTTAGTTATGACGCTTTTGTGCCTAATCAGGAGCGCGTATTCCGATTGGAAACTACTACGATTTCGCCTGACGGTAGCAACATGGAAATGTCAAGTGTGGGCTGGCCTGTGGGGGAGGTACTCAAAAATCAGTATCCCGAAGTAGAAAAACTCACTTATTTGAAGTCTTGGGGGGCTTTTATGGTAAAGAATCAAGATATGTATATCAATGAAAACGTACTCATGGCAGATGAGCATTTTTTTGATATACTTGGTTATAATTTGGAAAATGGAAACGCAAAAGAAGCTCTCAAATTGCCGTATAGTGTAGTGATTAGTAGGCAGTTAGCTTCTAAATATTTTGGGAAGGAAAATCCTGTGGGAAAGGTACTAATGGTCAACGATACAGTGCCTTACAAAATTACAGGCGTACTACAAGAATTACCCAAAAACTCACATCTAAAATTTGATGGATTAGTTTCATTTTCAACGCTTTGTGCAATGTTCCCAGAAGATTGCAAGTATGAATATACAGATGGCTGGTTTGACATCAACGTTTACAACTATGTATTGCTAAAAGAAGGAATAGACAAAAAGGCGTTTTCTTTGAAAATCAAGGATTTAGTTTCTAATCTTGGAAAAGAAGCCGTCAAGAAAACAGGCTTTGATAGCAAGTTAAACCTGCGCCCTATTGCCGATATTTATCTACATTCGGGCATGAGTACCGCCAAAGGAACGGTAGGAAGCATGAAATCTGTTTATTTCTTTGCGGCAATTGGTATTTTTATTTTGCTCATTGCCTGCCTCAATTTCATCAATTTAGCAACGGCGAGGGCAATGGACAGAGCAAAAGAAGTGGGGATACGAAAAGTGTTAGGCGTAAAACGCAACGCTTTGATTTTCCAATTTTTAACAGAGGCTTTGGTGGCGTGTATAGGAGCAGGTTTGCTAAGTTTGCTTGTCATGGTCTATACTTTGCCTTATTTTAATGAGTTTTCAGGAAAAGATTTTACCTTTCAAGAATTATTCTCTACTACCAACCTCCTCTTATTCACTTGTTTGCTCGTCATTTTATCTTTCTTAACGGGTTTTTATCCTGCGTTGGTCTTATCTAATTATCAAGCAATTACGGTATTAAAAGGAAGATTTACACACTCCTCCAAGGGTATTTTGTTAAGGAAAGGATTAGTAACAGTCCAATTTATTATTTCTATTACATTAATAATCAGTACATTACTTGCAATTCAGCAAATGAAATTTATGCAATCTCAACCTTTGGGATTTGACAAGGAAAACATGGTGATTATAGACATGAATGAGTTGCCTTGGGCATTGCGACACGAAAAAGTCCAAGCTTTGAAAGGGGAATTACTGAAAAAAAGCAATATTAGTCGAGTTTCTGCTTCTACGGCTATCCCAGGGAGAGTGGGCTGGCAAGGGCAATTTGCATACGCCGATGGCAACACACAAGGGCAAGGATTGGTTGTAGAGCATATACCTGTGGATTACGATTATGTAAAGACGGTGGGTTTACAGTTGGTAACTGGTCGTGATTTTGTCCCCAATAGCAAGGCAGATGAGGGCAGTTCTTTCCTAATTAATGAAGAAGCGGTAAAGGTTTTTGGTTGGCAAACGCCTGAAAATGCAATAGATAAAAAGTTAGCAGTATCAGGGCAAAATGGAAAGGTGATAGGAGTTTTAAAAAACTACCATCAGCA
The DNA here is from genome assembly GCA_025455345.1 of Thermoflexibacter sp. GTDB lineage: Bacteria > Bacteroidota > Bacteroidia > Cytophagales > Thermoflexibacteraceae > Thermoflexibacter. The sequence goes on from JALOMS010000391.1 coordinate 2,150, forward strand.
TGGATTGCAAGAAAAAATCAATCCTGTTGTTATCAATGTTGCGAACTACATCAACCTTGTGGCATTGCGCTACGAAGGCAAAAACACAAATGAAGTAGTAGCCCACATCAAACAGTCTTGGGAAAAGGTGTTTGCAGGGTTCTCCTTGACTTACAGATTTTTAGACGAGGATTTTCAAAGGCAATATGCCCAAGAGGAAAAATTGAACAAAGCATTTCTTTTCTCTGCATTTTTGGCGATAGGAATTGCGTGTTTGGGTTTGCTGGGCTTAATAACTTATACCGCAGAGCAAAGGGTAAAGGAAATTGGCGTTCGCAAAGTATTGGGCGCAAGCGTATTACAAATCACCACCTTACTTTCCAAAGACTTTTTAAAGTTAGTTATGATTGCCTTTGCGATTGCTTCTCCAATTGCTTATTACTTCATGGACAAGTGGTTAGCCGATTTTGCATATAGAATTACGATAAGTTGGTGGATATTTGCAGTGGCTGGACTTTCTGCTGTACTAATAGCCTTAATAACAGTGGGTTGGCAGAGTATCAAAGCGGCAGTAGCGAATCCTGTGAAGAGTTTGCGGAGTGAGTAACATACGCTTTTAGCGTGTGAGGGAGTATTTTACTGGTTCAAGGCTTAGCCTTGAATCTTTTTCGGTGCAAGCGTTACGCTTGCACCAGTAGGAAATGAGGAATTTCATTCCAGATTCCAGATTTATAATTTTTAATTTATTAAAACTATGATAAAAAATTACTTAAAAATCGCATTTCGCAATTTTCAGAGAAATCGTATCTTCTCGTTCATTAATACCTTGGGTTTTTCCATAGGGCTTTCAGTCTGCCTGCTCATGGTATTGTTTGTGCAGGACGAACTAAGTTATGATAACTTTCATCAGAAAGCAGACCGCATTGCGCTTTTCAAGCAGTATGAGGCAGGGCTGGGCAGTGGAGGTGGCTTTACGCCCTTGCTCAAATCAGAAATTGGTCAGGTAGAGCAAGTTACAAGGCTGGTGAAGCACCGACCTTTGGTAGCAGTGGAAGGGAAGGCGTATTATGAAAATGAATTTTATTTTGCTGATAGCACTTTTTTCCAACTTTTTGACTTCCAACTCTTGCAAGGCAATCCTCAAACCGCACTCTCAGGAGTAGAAAATGTAATTATCTCTGAAAAAATAGCTCAAAAATATTTTGGGAACGAAAATCCAATTGGCAAAGTGCTGAAATGTGATAATAAGTTTGATTTGACGGTGGTAGGTTTGCTCAAAAATGTACCTACTAATTCCCACATAGACATAGACTTTTTGTGTAGCTTCCAAAAAAGTGAAGCAATGCTTGGGCAAAAATTAGATAGCTATTGGGATTACAAATCACTGACTTATGTTTTATTTTCAGAAAATACAGATTTACAAGCAGTTAGTGCTAAACTTGAAAGCGTGAGAGCAAAAACCCAAGACCAAAACAGCAGTGTTTGGAAGTTGGGCTTTGTGCCGTTGAGAGAAATTTACTTAAAAGCACCCTTAGACGACCGCACCAAAGCGGCAAAAGCGATTGAAAATGTGTATATTTTCTCAGCAGTTGCCTTTTTTGTTTTGCTATTGGCGTGTTTCAACTACATCAATTTGTCCTCTGCGCGCTCCACACTAAGGGGTAAGGAGGTAGGCGTGCGGAAGGTATTAGGCGCGAAACGACAGCAGATTTTTTGGCAATTTATGGTTGAGTCCGCCATTTTTACCTTCGGAGGTACATTGCTTGCCCTGCTCATTGCTTATTTTGCCTTACCTTTTCTAAATCAGTTTGTAGAAAAACAACTTTCTTTTGCCTCTTTCTTTTCTACTGTTTATTTTATCTTCTTTGTAGGAATAATCTTACTAATTACCCTATTTACAGGCACTTATCCTTCTTTGCTCTTATCTTCTTTCCATGCAACAGAAGTGCTGAAAAACAAACTTTTCAGGGGTGCAAACAATACTTTTTTCCGCCAAAGTTTGGTAGTGCTTCAATTTGCGCTATCTATTGCTATTTTAGTTTCTACACTGCTGATATTGAATCAATTATACTTTATTCAGAACAAAAATTTAGGTTATGACAGGTCGCAAGTGATGACGCTTACCTTGCAAGGTGAAGCAAGCCCTACTCAAAAAGAAACACTAAAACGGCAAATACAAGGGCTTTCTTTTGTGCAATCTGTTACACTTTCTGCGCTGTTTGCGGGCGAGGGAATGTTCCAAAATAAGTTAGTGGAAAGCTATGTTCCCAAAGGCAAAGATTTAAGTTATGGTTTTAATATGATAGATACAGATTTTCTTAAAACTATGAATATCAAATTGATAGAAGGAAAAAATTTTACTGAAACGCAAAAACCTGAACAAAATCTATTTATCATCAACCAAAGCATGGTAGATTTCTTAGCATGGGAAAATGGAGCATTGGGCAAAGAAATTGGCTATTATTCTTACCAATATACGCCCGAAGGCGGCTACAAAGAAGTTCCTATACGTGGGCAAGTGGTGGGTGTAGTTGCTGATTATCACCAGAGTAGCTTGAAAACTAAGATTATGCCTATGCTTTTGCAACTGAACAGTGGCAATGAAAATAAATTGTCTATCAAAATAGAGAAAGGCAAAGCGCAAGAAGCAGTCAGTGAAGTAGAGCAAATTTGGAAGGCAAACTTCCCCGACCGTCCCATAGAATACAGTTTTTTGGATAAAAATTTTGATGCTAACTTTAAGAAAGAAACCATGACTGCAAAAGTATTGGGCTTGTTTTCAAGTTTGACTATTTTCATTTCTTGCTTGGGTTTATTTGGTTTAGTAAGTTTTTCCGCAGAGCGTAGAATCAAGGAAATAGGAATCCGCAAAGTATTGGGCGCAAGCGTATTACAAATCACTACCTTACTTTCCAAAGACTTTTTAAAGTTGGTTATGGTTGCTTTCGTGATTGCTTCTCCAATCGCTTACTACTTCATGGACAAGTGGTTAGCAGATTTTGCGTATAGAATTACGATAAGTTGGTGGATTTTTGCAGTAGCGGGAGTTTCTGTGGTGCTAATTGCTTTAATTACAGTGAGTTGGCAGAGTATCAAAGCGGCAGTGGCAAATCCTGTGAAGAGTTTGCGG
>JALOMS010000010.1 GCA_025455345.1 Thermoflexibacter sp.
TCAGCAAGAACCCAGATGGTTCCTTCAACAAAAAAATCCCCCCCTCAAACTAACAGTCTATTCCTCAAAACCATTTACGTTATTCCAAGAAATTAGAATTGTCAGTGCGGAGGAAATGAAAACACAGAAAAGGAGTAAACTTTCTCTTGAGAAGGTAAACTGCGTTAATTTTGAGGTAATATCATAGGTGAGCAGTTTCTTTATTGGAATATAAAGAGAAGTTTGACAAAGTATTTTAAGCTAAACGAAAGCGAAATAAACATAGAACTACTCACAAAGTAAGAAAAAGTGTATTTTTAAATTTAATCTACATTATTGCAAAAAAAATAACAGATATACTTGACTTTATTTATATTTATTTAACTTTGTAAGTGAAATTTACAAAAAAAACTGCTAACATTGTTTTTATTACCAAATCAATTTAAAAACTGCATTTTATTATCTTGTCAAACTTGTTGCTAATATCTTGATTTAAAGCTATTTACTTATTAAATCCAGATTACTCAATGGCATCTTCTTTACATTTTTTGTTAAAAAATGTGAGCAATTAAGGTTTAATTAATATTATTGTGCAAAAATTCATTAAATTTTAAAGTATTGTACAAGCTCAATTATTAATTAAATAATGTGTATGAGCAAATACTTTAATTTTTTATCTAAAAGGCTATGTTTCTTTCATCTTAGCTTATGTACTTGTTATTTATTTGTTAATTTATTTAATTTCTCAAACTAAACGTTAAAAAAATGAAGCAACTCTTACTTATTGGAATACTTTGTGTATTCTCACTGAGCTTTTTGTTTGCACAGGAACGTACTATCTCTGGTACGATAACTTCCAGTGAAGACAAAGCTCCCTTACCTGGGGTAAACGTAGTCGCTAAAGGGACTACGGCAGGTGTAATTACCGATACAGACGGTAAATACAAACTTTCTGTTCCTGCGGGAGCAACCACATTAGTTTTCTCCTTTGTGGGCTTTGTAAGCCGAGAAGTAGAAATAGGTAATAGAACTACCGTAGATGTGGTTCTTGACCCTGATACCAAGCAGTTGAGCGAGGTGGTCGTAACAGCGCAGGGTATTGTTCGTGAGAAAAGAGCCTTGGGCTATGCGGTTGCTACTGTGGACAAAGGGGCGATAGCTGACCGTCCTTTAGCTGATGTAGGGCGCGTATTACAAGGCAAAATTGCAGGGGTAAATATTACACAGACCTCTGGTGTATCTGGTACAGGTACTAACATCAATATCCGCGGATTTTCTTCTATCACAGGTTCTGTACAACCTCTTTTCGTGGTAGATGGTGTACCTTTTAACTCTGCTACTAATCAAAGGGGCGGATTTACGCAAGGTGGTCAAACTTCCTCAAGCCGTTTCTTGGACATAGACCCTAACAATATAGAGAGTATAAACGTATTGAAAGGTTTAGCGGCATCTGTGTTATACGGAGACCAAGGTCGTAACGGGGTAATTTTGGTTACTACTAAGAATGCAAGTGCCAAAAACAAACCTGCGGAATTAACTTTAACGCAATCAGTATTTACTAACAGTGCGGTGCTTCCTGTATATCAAAATACCTATGCAGGTGGTTTCCAACAGGCTCCTGGTTTCTTCTTTAGTAACTGGGGACCGAGATTTGACCAAGTAGGTGCAAATACCTTGTTTGACCCTAATAGCCCAAGTGCGGCACTTGCGAGTGCGGCACGCGCAGCATTGAGACACCCTTATGATGCTTTGCAAGATGCAAGTTTAAGAAGCGCATTTGCGGATTTTGTAGCGAATAATCCATACCAATATCGTGCGTATGAAAATAACGTAAAGGATTTTTTCCGCACAGGCTTGGTAAGTAATACAACTGTAAATCTTACAGGAGGCAACGGAACAACAAGTTATAACGTATCCGTAGGTTATAATCGTGAACAAGGATATATCCCTAATAATAGCTTAGCAAGATTAACTTTAGGCTTAGGAGCAAGAACACAAGCCTTCAAAGGAGTTACTTTGACTACTTCGTTCAACTATACCAATACAGAGGTACAATCACCACCACTAAGCTCTGGTCAAGGGAACAATGCAAACGACTTCCCTTCTGTTTTGGCAAACGTGATGTACACCCCAAGAAATGTGGATTTGACGAACTTCCCTTATGAAAGTCCTGTAGATAACCGCAGTGTGTATTTCAGAAGTGGAAATGATATTCCTAACCCACGTTGGGTATTGAATTATTACAAAACGCCTCAATATGTAAGTCGTTTCTTTACGTCTAATTCAGTAATTGTCGACTTGGCAGAAAATACTTCATTGACTTATCGAGTAGGTTTGGATACCTATAATGAAAGACAAGAGTTCCAACTCAATAAAGGTGGAGTGCAGTTCGTAAATGGTGCTTATTTCACTCGTGATATTAACAATACAATTTGGAATCACGATATTATCTTCTCTCATACCAAACAAATTAGTGAAGGCTTTACCTTAGCTGGTAAGTTAGGTGGCAATATGCGTAACGATAGATATGATGAGCAAAGCATCGCCAGTGAACAGCAATTGGCTTTTGGTTTGATGAGACATAGCAACTTCATTGCCACCACTGCTCGTAGCGAAACCATCGAACAAACAAGGATGGGGGTTTATGCGGAGATTACTGCGGACTACAAAAATTATCTTTTTGCAAACGTAGCGGCAAGAAATGACTGGACATCTACCGTAGAATTAGCGAATCGCCGTATTTTCTATCCTTCTGCCAGTTTGTCATTCATTCCTACGACTGCTTTTGAAGGACTCCAATCTAATACCTTGAATTTCTTGAAAATTAGAGCAGGTATAGGTACTTCTGCGGGATTTCCTGCACCTTACAACACAAGGAATATCTTAATTCAAAATCCTCGTGCTTTCCTCGACGCGGGAGGAGCTGTTACTCAAACACATACTGTAGCCAATACGTTGGGTAATCCTAATTTGAAGCCTGAGCTAATTAGAGAATATGAGTTTGGTATAGAAGCAAAGATGTTCAATAATAAAATTGGCATAGATTTGACCGTGTATCGCAGAGAAACTACTAACCTGATTACAAGAAGCCCACTTGACCCTTCTACAGGATATACAGAAACATTTGTAAACGTTGGGAAATTGCGTAATTCAGGGATAGAGTTAGCATTATCTGCTACTCCTATTCAAAGTGAGAGTTTTACTTGGGAATCAGTATTGAATTATAGCCGCAATGTTCCTCTTATTGTAGAACTTGCAGATAACCTCCAACAAGTACAAATCACAGGTTTTGGCTCTGCTTTGGGTAATTATGCAGTAGCTGGCAGACCAATGAATATTATCAAAGGAAGTTTCTATCGTAGAGATGACCAAGGAAGATTCGTAGTAGATGGGACAGGAAACCTACTCCAAGCACCAGGTATTGCTGAATTAGGTAATCCTAATCCTGCATTTAATACTTCATGGATTAATACCTTTACTTACAAGAATCTCAGCTTAAATGTCATGATGGAATATCGCCATGGAGGTGTCATCTATTCAAGTACCGCAGGCGCATTACTTGGTCGTGGTTTGACCAAAGATGTGGGTTTTGACAGAGACCAAACCTTTATATTCCCTGCCGTAAAAGCAGATGGTTCTACTAATGATATTCAAGTTACTCCTTCTGACGTATTCTTTAACAACTATTTCTTCTTTGCCGACCAAGGTCGTATTTTTGATGGCTCTACGATTCGTATCAGAGAGGTATCTTTGTCTTATAACCTACCCAAGGGCTTAGTTTCTAAGACTCCTTTCAAAGGAATTTCTTTGTCATTGCAAGGAAATAACTTGTGGTTTAGGGCATTAGGTATTCCTAAGTATTTGAGAGTAGATACTGATAACTTAGGCTTGGGTGTAGGTAATGGTATTGGTTTTGAATTCTTGACAGGTCCTGCGTCTCGCAGACTTGGTGGTACTTTGAAATTCACATTTTAGTAACATACACTTTAGCGTGTAATATAATTACAAGTAATTATGAATGATTAGTTATCAATTATAAATAAGCATAAAGTAGTAATAGTCAATATTTTGTGTGAAATTTTATGTTTGAAATAATAGAAACTAATTAATAAAATCTACTTAAGTAAATTATTTGCATCATAAAGCCAAAGTGGTGTCTTTTTAAAATTTTTAAAATTTAAAATCCTTATGATAAAATATATAAAAATATTTTCTTTAGTATTTGGACTACTACTAATGAATTCCTGCAAATTGGATTTGTTAGACAATCCTAATGAGGTAATACCAAGTAGTACAGACCCAAACTTCTTACTAAATGCCATAGAAATAAACTTTGCTAACTTTTTTAATAATGCCAGTGATCCTGGGATGCGTCTGACTCGTATGCTTAACCAAGGTTCTGCGGTTTATGCGGCAGGTTATGCTTCTAACTTAGGTGCAGGTATCAATATGTGGAACAATGGATATGGTAATATTTTGATAGATATTAAAACTTTGCTTCCGATTGTAGAAAGAAATGAACAATTTGTGCATGCAGGGATTGCACGTGTCATTCGCGCCTATATATTGGCAACTTTGGTAGATTATTTTGGCGATGTGCCTTTGTCCGAAGCCTTAGATGCAGGTAATTTTAATCCCAAAGTGGATGAAGGTCCAAGTATTTATCAAGCCGCCATTGCAGACTTGGACAAGGCAATAGAAAACTTTAATGCTACTTCCAGAAGTACGCCTACCAATGATTATATCTATCGTTCTAATCGCGAAAACTGGATAAGAGCCGCCAATACTATTAAGCTAAAATTGGTTTTGACTCGTCGCTTAGTAGATAATAGTGCCGCCGCAACGATTAATAGTTTAATTGCTGGAAATAGATTGATTAGCTCAAGCGCACAGAATTTTGTTTTTAGATACAGTGCTAACTTAGCTAATCCTGATAGCCGTCACCCTCGCTATGCTGGACAGTATTCTCCTACTGGTGGCGGAGATTATCAGTCTAACTTCTATATGTGGATGTTTAACGATAGTAAAGGCTTCCAAGACCCTCGCACTCGTTATTATTTCTATCGCCAAGTATTAAGAAATACCTCTGATGTGAACGAGTTGCGTTGCATTACCAACCAACCACCCTCTCACTATCCTATTGGGATGGCTTACTGTTATGGTTCTATTGCATCTTTAGGTTATTGGGGAAGAGACCACTTGAACAATGAAGGTATCCCTCCAGATGGTTTACGCCGTACTGCTTGGGGAGTTTATCCCGCAGGTGGTCGTTTTGACAACAATGCTGGACAAGCAGTTGCTCAAATTGCTGGAGCAGAAGGTGCTGGTATCCAACCAATTATGATGTCTTCTTTTGTGGACTTTATGTTAGCAGAATCTGCTTTAGTGCTAAAAACAACAGGCGACCCTAAAGCCTTATTGGAATCAGCAGTACGCAAGTCTATGGCAGATGTAAGAAACTTTGCGCTGAGTACCAAAGAGTCTGGCACAATTGCCACTTTTGAAACTGCACAAAATATCAATTGGGATAACGAAGTAAATAGATATGTAGCCAGAGTATCAGCACTTTATGATGGTGCGGCTACTGATGACGCTAAGTTAGATGTAATTGGTCGTGAATATTGGTTGGCATTGCATGGTAATGGGGTAGAAGCATTCAATCTCTATCGCCGTACTGGTAAACCAACTGGTTTACAACCTGCTATCGAGGCTAATCCTGGTGCATTTGTTCGTTCTTTGTTGTATCCTGACGTATTTGCTACTCGTAATTCTGCTGTAAGGCAAAAATCCAATTTGGAACAACAAGTGTTTTGGGACAGAAATCCTGCTGGATTTATCAGATAAGTTATTGTTTGAGGTTTAAGGTTCAAATGTTTAATGTTCAATGTTCAATGTTCAATGTTCAATGTTCAATGTTCAAATGTTTGGCTTTAAACCTTAAATTTCCAATAGAATCAGTATATGTACAAGCGTAAAATCATTGGATAGAATCTCTTGTCATATATTCTAAGTTTAACAATTATAACTATTAAATTTTTTAACTATGAGATATATAAAAATACTTTCATTGTTTCTGACTCTCGGCTTGTTCACAGGCGCATGTAAAACAGAAATGATAGAGCAAATAGATGTATTTAGCCTTCAAACAGGTGCTTATATGCGTCATTTGACTCCTTGGCCTTTTGGAACGCTTACGTTTTCTAAAGCTACATTAAGTGCAGGACAGATAGCTTTTTCTTTAGAAGCAGTAGATGCCCAAAGAGGTACTTTGTTTGCTTCTTATGATTTGACTGCAAGATTTGTAGATAGAACTCCAGCAAATGGTACTAATTCAGTGGCAAATAGAGCTTTTATCACTATTCCTGCTTCTTCTTTTTCTCCAGATGCTTCTTCTGGGTATCCAAGAGGTAGTATGACCATTAGAGCGGCAGATTTGATTAGGACTTTAGGCTTGACAGAAGCAAATGTTTCTCCCACTGATGCTTTTGAAATTGAAGGTGTAATGAGGTTAACAGATGGACGTTCTTTCTCTGAAAGGACTTCTGACCCTGATATTTTGGGTGGTAACTTCTATCGTTCGCCATTCTTCTATAGAATTATTATTGGTAACTAAGCCAATAAGTAAGTTTTTAGAAACGCTCTGTGCATATCTTTGGCACAGAGCGTTTTTTTTATTCGCAGATTCAATAGGCGGTTTTGGTAAAATGATTATTGTAAGAGTGTAAAACTTTTAAATAGATAAAAAAAGGGAATTATCAGATATTTGGTATTTAATAAAATAATCTGAGAAATTATTTTTTTTTAAAATCTCATTATAAGTAATTTACATATTTCACTTTTGTACTAAAACAAGACTGTACCAATAAACTGACAATTCCAAAAGATTATATAAAATTGATTATCAGTATATTACATTTGCATAACTCACTATTTTGTGAATAATTTGGTCGAGTTCTTCGGTTGATTGATGTAAATATTGAAGATATATTTTCACTTCTTCTTCGTCATTTTCTATATTTATAAGGTTCATTAATCCTAATATATTGGCAACAGGTCGCCGCACTTCATGCGATTGTATCCATGCAATTTTTTCTAAAATAATATTTTTTTCCTTGAGGCTTTCCTCATTTTGCTTGCGTTCGGTAATATCCATTGCAACTAACACAAAACTACTCATCCCTCCTTCTTCATCAAACACAGGCTGTAGGGTAATCTGGTAGGTTTTTAATTCAAATTCTACCTCCAAAGAATGAGAGTGTCCATCTGATAAATGATGTGATGCCTCTTCTATTTTGGCATAAACCTCATTAGATAGAAGTATATTACTAAGTGGTTTGCCTATTATATCTTTGGGTTTAATATGGTAGTCTTTATACCCCATTCCTGCGGTATATAAAACTACTAAGTCTTTGCTAATCAAACTGACAGAACCGTCAGGAAAATTACTGGTTAGTAGTTCCAGACGATGCTCCGCTTCCTTGATAGCAATTTCTGTTCTTTTCTTTGTATCAATATCTTGCAGAGTTCCATAAAGACGTTTACATTTACCATTTTCAAATACTGTTAATCCGATTACTCTTACCCATATTTCACGTCTTTTGGCAGTAACTAACTTCACTTCTTCATCAAAAGCATTGCCGTCTTGAATCGCCTTATGCACAGCTTGCGTGATTCTATCTCTATCTTTTCCCTCTTTATAAAAAAGAATTCCATTATCAAGATTTATTTCCTTATCCTCTTCCACTTCATAGATTGCTCTGGTAACTTTGCTCCATGTTACTTCTTTAGATTCCAAATCTAATTCCCAAGTCCCTATCTTTGCTATTGTATTGGTGCGTTCTAATTTTTCATTTGTCTTTACAAGTTCATCTTCGGTTTGTCTTAGCTTTCCAAAGTCTATGATGTTAAGGGCAACGCCCAACAGTTCTTTATGATGATAGACAGGGAAGTATTGCACTTGTATGCAAATACTTAGCTGATTGACTGTTCGTTTAACCTCTACAATATTGCTATTCCCCTTGAGTGCTTCTTGAAAATAATAATAGAAGCCATCCTTAGAAACTTCAGGAACAAAATCTCTCATGTCTGCACCTTCAAAAATATTTTGCTTCAATACTTCATTGGTTAAATCTTTTGCAATACGATTGACATGAATAATTTTGAAATCGGGGCTAATGAGCAAATTGCTATTAGGCGAACTATCTAATACTGCTTTTAGCTTACTTTCTGAAAGTTGTAATGCTTCTTCCAACTCTTTGCGTTTCTGTATTTCTATACTATTAAAAGCTACCCCCATCAATTGCCCATGCTCGTCATACACAGGTGTCCTATGAAACTCATACCAAATATGCTGATGCGTATTTCTTAGTCTAATCACCTTTTCCTTGCGTATGCTTTCTCCCATAATAGCCCTCTGAAAATCACTCTTGAATTCTGCCACGTTCTCTTCAAAAATATATTGCTCAAAATCATCACCTTCTTTTGCTTCTTTATTAAAAAATAATTTTATTGTTTCTTTTGCTTTTTGATTGACACTTAATATTTTAAAATCTAACCCCACCAATGTATTGTTATTCAGTGTACTATCTAAAATAGCGCGTAACTTTCTTTCAGATTTTTTCAGAGCCTCTTCTGCCTTTTTGCGCTCATTTATATTCATTGTATTGAAAACAACCCCTATAATTTGCTTTTTATCATCATAAGCAGGAGCAAAAGAAAAACTAATCCACATCTGCTTATTATTCATAAAAACAATTTCTTCCTCAAATGTTATTACTTCTCCTTGTAGTGCTTTTCTAAAATTATCTTCAAATTTTTGCTCCGTACCTCTTGTTACATATTGCCAGAAGTCTTGCTTTACCTTTGCCTCTTTTTGAAAAAAACGGTATAGTGCTTTCTGTGCTACTGTATTGATAGCCAATATCTTGAAATTTGGACTAATCAGTACTGTACCATTTAAAGCACTGTCTAAAACAGCTCTTAACCTATTTTCTGAATCACTAAGTTGGTATATGGTTGATTTAAGTTTTCGCGTAATTGGCACATAGATATACCTCACTTCCATGCTAATCACTAAAATAGCAATGAAAGCTAAAATTGCTTCTGCAAAAATGATAAAATGAAGCTTCGCCTCTGCCTCATTTTCAAGGTGTTTTACCACCTTATCCATGTGAATTAGAAAGTGGTATTGATTTTTATTAATTTGGGCAATGTCTATCTGATTTGGAGAAGAAAGAAAGGTAAAATTTGAGGCAATAAACTGTATATGGGTGGTTAACGAATTTAAAATTCTTCTGGCATTTTTTTCTTTGATAGAGGTTATATTTAGCGTATCGTTTCCATTAAGCAAACTGTAATGTACTTTTTCCCAAAGATGATAATATTTGACAATGCTGTCTTGGTTAGTATCGTCATTGATGAGTTTGTAAAACTCTAAATTGATTTTTTGACTCAACATTCGCTGTCTGCCTGCCAAGTTAATTACTTCTGCCTCCTGCCTTTTTGTATTAAGTTGATATTGTATAAAAACTTGATTAAAAAGCAATACAAGGATAGAAATAACAGCACCAATGATATATTTTTTTCTTGTCATTAGAATCATAGGAAATATTTAGGCAAATATACTTAGTGTTAAAATAATTAGTTTGTTTTAAAGTATTAATTTATGGATTAAAAGTAGGAATTTATCTGCTTTTAATCAGATAGGCAATATTTTATTGAGGCTTTCTAAAAATGATTTACTATTGCAAGTGTAAGACTTGCTCCTTTTTTGGGTTCATAGATTGGCTTTGAATGAGTAGGGGAGCAGGAATATATTTGTGGTAAAATAGTCAGATTTCACTTTATCATTACTTATCAATTCGCTGGTTCATAAAACTCTAACCACACCCCGTCTGGAGATTGTACAGCAAATAGATTTACATCTTGATAAGGTTGGATAGTTACCCTTTGCAATGCTACTTTGGGGACAATACCTTGAGTTAATATATGTTCGTAATAAGCATGAAGGTTAGTAACAGGGAAACGAAACATGAGTATTCCACGATTGGGTGGCAAAGCATAATCAGAAAAATCACGCCCTTTTAAGTCTTGGAATTGGAGTAGGTCTAACATAGTATCTCTTTGCCCATTCGGAGAAATCAGTAAAAGATGTGCGAGATGTTTTTCAAAAATATTTTCGGGCAAGCCAAACATATTTTGTTCTGCTTTCCCGCCTATCTGGAGTTGGTTCATTATTTTAAATCCCAACTTGTCTATAAAAAAAACTTTTGCCTACTCCAAATCTTTACAAATGAGGGCAGAAAGATAAATATTGCTATAAATAGATGATTATGTGTATTTTCTAATGGGGGAAGCAAGCGATTTACTAAAGCAATTACGACCTCGTCATGCCCTTTGACCAATACCTCTTTGAGCCAAAACTCTCCCGAACGCAGGTCGCAAGGGTCGTTTTCTCCATGCCACCCTGATTCTCGCATTTCTGCGTAGGCTTTTTCTATATTACTCACTCTCAAATCTATATCATAAATGCCTCCTGTGTCCCATACGCGTCCTCCTGAGCGAATGAATTGCTGAGGAACATGGCGGAACCGCATAAGGCGCAATTGCCCACAAGAGCGATTCGCAGGAAACTGAAGTAATACCTCTTCTATTTCACAGCTATCAGGCAAGTCCCAACACAGTGATTGGGTTTTGTGAGCCTTGCCTTCATGGACAACTTCTGCCCCTACATAATCTATGTAAAAGGCTTTGGTTTTGTCCAAGTCCCCTACACTAATAACTACTTCACTATACGAATGTAAATGATATGTCTGCATAAAGATTGGTTTGGTTTGCGATGAGTTACTAAAAAACTCATTTACATTTCCACTAAATCACGATTGAATAAATGCAATAAAACATTTGTTCTTAGACTTCTCTTAATGCAAGATTAATAAAAACTAATCTATTTCTAATCCATATTTTACGAAAATCTCAAAAAAAAATACTGACTTTTGCAAAGTTATTAGAATACCTTTTACAGTTTTAATTTTAGGTGATTGAGAGATGGCTGTTTTCCATAAAATATATCTTCACTCCAAAGTAGCAAGGCAAATGCTCTGCATGGTGTTGGTATTCTTATTATGTATGCAGCAAGGAATGTTAGGCGTATCCTCTCCGATTTCTTTTTTAGAGCCTGCGAGTAAGTCCATAGAAGAAGAAAGCAGAACAGAAAAAGATACTGAAAATAACCAAGGAGAGGAGCAGAGCCAACTGGGTAAGTTTAAGAAAGTGCGAAAATTACCCTTGCCACAGTCCAAGCCATTGGATTATATAAAAGGTATTGATACGGTATTGCTTTCTTCTATATTTGTCAAATATTTATTAGTCTATCTTTCTGTTTATCATTGTGATAATGTTATTTACTTGTCCTTAGATAGATACCTCTCTTTTCATTCTTTGATTTTTTACGAATAAATACATCTGCGTTTTAGAACGCAAGTTAATTGCAAACCCAATCAATCCAAATCAATTAATTATTGTATTTTTTCACTCTAAACTAACTTAACTTTGTGGTAAAATATATGACTTTTCCCAAATATGAGGAAGAAGTAGTATTGCATCATTTGCATCACTACTTGCCTCACCAAAACCCATTAAAGGATTTTATTCATCAGAATACGCTTTCATGTTTCCAAGATTTGCCTTTCCATTTGGCATTAGAAACAGCTACGAGTTTGTTTGGTTATAAGACCTATTTGCATCTTTCCCAATACAGGAAGCTGTTTGCAGAAGGAAAAATAAATCCAAAAATTTTGCAGAAGATTATCATAGACCACAAAGGCATAGACATCTATAAAGAGTGGCATGACAAACTTTTAACACAACAATACGATACCGCACTCACAAATCGCTTAGGACAACTGCACCAAGTTTGGACAAATCACTATCACCTCAATATAGAAAAAGAAATACATGGTTTTTTATTCCGCTTTGTGGGTAGTTATATAGACCAAGGCATTGCTATTCAAAAATTTCCTATTCGCAACAAGAGTTTTTTAGCCGCAATCAAAGAATTAGAAAGTTATAGTTTCTCTAAAATTTTTAAAAGTAAGCGCGTTAGAGATTTACTACTTCATAAACACTGTACTATCAAGGATTTATTGAATATTTTGGTAGGAGAGGAGCAATGGTATGAGCAGTATTTATTTGACCAGCAGTTTGCTCATGCGGGCTGGTCGGGTATGGTAGCGGTTTTGGAAGCGCACCCAGAAATGCTCTTGGACAAACGCAAAATTACCTTGCATGACTTTATCATATTCGAGTTACTTTTAGAAATAGATGCTTTGGACAGGAAATTTGGCGTAGATAAGTGGCTACCTTTGGCAAGCAAACTCCCTGCGAATGTTACCCCTATTTTTGCTCCTATCGAGAGAAAAGAATTGTTTGAGGTATATGCACTTTGGCAGGAGGCTTATGAATGGACATTTTATGACCAAGCCCTCAAGGGATTGCAATTAGCTCCAGAAGCAACAAATACAAGTAATAAGCCCCATTTCCAAGGTATTTTTTGCATTGATGATAGAGAATGTTCCCTAAGAAGATATGTAGAAAAATTAGGACATGCCCAAACTTTTGGGACGGCGGGCTTTTTCAACATGGAGTTTTATTTCCAACCTGAGCATGGTAAGTTTTATACCAAATCATGTCCTGCGCCTCTTTCACCCAAATTCCTTATTAGGGAAACGGAAATTCGCAAACATCATCACCAAAAAGATGCTCACTTCAGCAAACATAGCAAAAACTTATTTGGAGGGTGGTTTATTTCCCAAACGATGGGTTTTTGGTCAGCGATTCAGTTAGCATGGAATATATTTAAGCCCTCCGAAACTCCTGCTTTGGTTTCTTCCTTTAGACACATGGACAAAGAAAGCAAACTGCATTTAGAATGTAATGACCACCATCTTAAGCACGTGAACGACTTACAGATAGGATTCACGGTTGTAGAAATGGCTGACCGTTTAGAGGGTTTGCTAAGGAGTATTGGACTGATAGATAATTTTAGCGATTTGATTTATTTGATAGGACATGGTGCAAGTAGTGTGAATAATACGCATTATGCAGGGTATGACTGTGGCGCGTGTAGTGGGAGAGCTGGTTCTGTAAACGCTCGCGTGGCGGCAATTATTGGCAACAAGGCAGAAGTAAGGGAAATTTTAGCAGAAAGAGGAATTTTTATCCCCAAACATACACAATTCTTAGGTGCTTTGCACGATACAACGCGCGACGAGATTGACTTTTATGATGAAGAAATGCTATCAGAAAAAAATAGGTTTAGTCATAAAAAAAACAAGGAAATTTTTGGCGAAGCCCTCTCCTGCAATGCTAAAGAACGCTCTCGCAGATTCTTGCTAACAGATAGTAATCAATCTGCTGGAGAGATTCATAAAAATATTAAAAAGAGGGCTTTATCCTTATTTGAGCCTCGTCCAGAATGGAATCATGCGACCAACGCAATGTGTATAGTAGGGAGGCGTGAAAGTAATAAGCACTTATTTTTGGATAGGCGTTCTTTTTTGAACTCCTATGATTATACCCAAGACCCTGAGGGGAATTATTTATTTGGTATTCTCAAGGCAGTAGCTCCCGTCTGTGGGGGTATTAACTTAGAGTATTATTTTTCTAAAATAGATAACTACCGATTAGGGGCAGGCTCAAAACTTCCTCACAATGTGATTGGGTTAGTGGGTGTAGCCAATGGTTTGGAAGGTGATTTGAGAACGGGACTGCCTGCTCAGATGCTCAATATACATGATACCTTGAGGCTGTTGGTCGTAGTTGAACATTTCCCTGAAGTTGTATTAAGAACAATTCAAAAAAATAGTGCGACTTATGAGTGGTTCGTCAATAATTGGGTGCATCTGGTCTGTATTCACCCCGAAACCAAAGCCCTGTATCGTTTTATGGAAGGCAAGTGGTCAGATTATCAGCCTATTACAGAGCAAATCCCTTATACAGATAATCTGGAAGAGGTACTGCTGAAAACTTGGGAAAACCTACCTATCTATTTATTGGAACAAAAGCAGGGGTAATGTCCTGTTTTTAAAACATTTAAAACATTAAATTAGAAACCCAATGAATGCAAATTATTTTATTCTTAGTTTTATTTTTTTACCACTTTTGGCATTTGTTATTTCTCTGTTTATCAATGAAAAACAGGAAAAGCTCATATCCAACATAACGATGTGGAGTATAGGGACTACTTTTTTTGCCCTTGTTGGTTTTGTTGGCTATTGGTTACTACACGAGGTCAAATCAATTAATTTGAAAGAAATAACCATATTTCAAAGTAAGGAATATGTATTTGTCATAGATTTTTATTTTGATAGAGTAAGTGCCACATATCTTTTGGTTGGGGCGTTTATTAGTTTTCTGATAGTGCGTTATAGTAGGTATTATATGCACTTAGAAGCAGGATATAGACGTTTCTTTGCGACTATCTTATTTTTTTATTTCTCTTATAACTTCACAGTTTTGGCAGGCAACTTTGAAACCTTGTTTGTGGGCTGGGAGATGCTGGGGATTTCTTCATTCTTGCTAATTGCCTTTTACAGAGAGCGTTACTTACCTGTTCGGAATGCGGTGAAGGTTTTTTCGGTTTATAGAATTGGAGATATAGGTATTCTTTTGGCGATGTGGGCAAGCCATCATTTATGGCATGAAAACATTACTTTCCAAAAACTACTTGATTATGACTTAGTCCAACATATTTTATCAGAGTATCAATGGACAGGTTTATTTATCTCTGTTTGTATCTTAGTAGCCGCCGCCGCCAAATCTGCCCAATTCCCTTTTTCGGCATGGATTCCTCGTGCGATGGAAGGTCCAACTCCCTCAAGTGCTATCTTTTACGGTTCGTTGTCTATTCACTTTGGAGTTTTCTTATTGATTCGCATGATGCCTTTTTTAGAACAGCAGATGACTGCTCGCGTGCTTATCGGTATGGTTGGTGTACTGACAGCCATTATTGGATACTTTACCTCTATCGTACAGCCGACTATCAAGACACAAATCGCGTATGCGTCTGTGAGTCAAATAGGTATTATGTTTATAGAAATTGCCTTTGGGTTGGAGGAATTAGCCTTATTCCATTTTGTTGGGAATGCTTTTTTGAGAACTTACCAACTCTTGGTTTCTCCTTCTGTGGTTGCTTATCTCATAAGAGAGCAATTTTATAATTATAAACCACACAATGACAATAAGATAAAGTTTTGGCTAAGTAAGCGAATCTATTACGGCTGGTATTTACTTTCCTTGAGAGAATTCAATTTAGATGCTTTTGTGGGCAAATGGATATTTAGTGTTTTTAAAAGAATAGGCAATAAGCTCAATTTCCTCACTTACAAGAACATATTTAATTATTTCTTTCCTACATACCTTCTGGGTTTGGGCTTATACATTGGGGGTAAGTATTTTGCTAAGGTTCATCAGACTTGGTTCCATGATGTATTGCCTATTCTTTTTGGGACTATTGCTTTGTTGATGATTATGAAAGCTTTTTCTGAGCGTCGTTACCCTCGCTTAGCATGGCTATTGGTCTTTTTAGGTCATTTTTGGATTGCCTTAGCAGTAAGTCATAATGAGTATTTTAGCGCATTTGAGTTAGTATGGTATCTAAGTGGTATCGCTATCGCTGGAGTTACAGGGTGGTACAGCTTAGAATGGTTAAAAAAGAAAGAACCACGATTATTTACCTTATATCGCTATTATGGGCATATTTATGAGTATCCGCGCTTGGCGGGTTTATTCTTCATCTGTACTTTAGGGCTTATGGGATTCCCGATTACTACTACTTTTATTGGCGAAGACCTCATTTTTAGTCATGTTCATCAGCATCAGTACGTATTGGCATTTTTATTATCCTCCTGCTTTGTGATTGGGGGGATAGCTCTTATCAAGATATATGCACGCTTGTTTTTGGGCAGTCATGCCAAAGTATATCACGAAACACCTTTGCAATCTTCTTAAATATATAATAAACCACTTCTTTCATAACCACGAAGACACCAAGACACGAAGATTTTTTGTATGTTTTGATGTATTTTTCAAACTCCTTCGTGCTTTCGTGTCTTAGTGGTGAAAAAATAACATAGTAAAGGGTATCATGTACTCATTCATCATTCAAAATTCATCATTTATAAAAATATGGCACTCAAATATATTCCCAAAGATGGTTTAGCTGGTTTGAAAGAAAACTGGCAAAAAGACCTCAATGCAGGCATTTTAGTTTCATTTTTAGCTTTGCCCTTGTGTTTGGGCATTGCTTCGGCAAGCAAATTCCCCCCGATTACAGGTGTATTTACTGCAATTATTGGAGGTATTCTCGTCAGTTTATTGTCAGGTAGCCGCTTGACTATCAAGGGTCCTGCGGCGGGTCTGATAGCCATTGCGCTTGGCTCTGTGGAAGTCTTAGGCTATGAAAAAGCCTTAGCAACTATCGTAGTAGCAAGTCTGATTCAAGTCATTTTTGGCTTGTTTAAGATGGGTAGGTTTGGCAATTTCTTCCCTGTTTCTGTCATACATGGTATGTTAGCGGCGATAGGATTAATCATTTTTTCCAAACAGATACACCCCTTGCTCGGAGTAAAACCAGAGGCAAAAGAACCCTTTGAACTGCTTGCAGAAATCCCTCATAGCATTATCAATATGAAATGGGAAGTAGCTCTCATCGGCGTATTGGGTTTGTTGATTATCTTTACTTTCCCATATATTAACAATAAACTTGTCAAGAGAATACCTGCTCCTATGATTGTCTTACTTATCTCTATTCCCTTGAGTCTTATTTTTGGATTGGGGGATTATGTAAAAGATGGGAAATCAACCTATTTGGTGAATATTCCTACTTCTATTTTAGAAGGAATTTTTACTTTGGACATGGTCAAGATAGGCATTACTTTTCCTGATTTTTCTGATATTTTCAGTGTTGTTAGCTTACAATATATCCTAATGTTTTCTTTGATTGGCAGTATTGAATCTCTATTGACGGTGAAAGCGATAGATGGACTTGACCCCTACCAAAGAAAATCTGATATGAACAAGGACTTAGTAGCCATAGGAATAGGCAATACCTTAGCAGGTTTGATAGGTAGCTTGCCAATGATTTCAGAAGTAGCACGTAGCTCTGCAAATGTGGCAAATGGAGCTAAAACGCGCTGGGCAAATTTCTTTCATGGAGTATCTTTGTTAGTTTTTATTTTAGTTTTAGCAAAAATAATTGTTTTGATACCTGTGTCAGCCTTAGCGGCTATGTTAATCGCAGTTGCTTATCGATTGGCTTCTCCTAAAGAGTTTATTCATACCCTGCATGTGGGCAAAGAACAGCTTTTGATATTCTTGACCACACTCATTGTTACATTAGCTACTGATTTGCTTGTGGGGGTTGGTGCGGGAATCTTAATGAAAGTGATTATACAAGTCTATCATGGAACACCACTTAAAGGTCTATTTAGGGCAAATATTAGCATGGAAGAAGACCCATTACACAATACAGTATTACTAAAAATCGCTAACTCTGCCGTATTTAGTAATTATTTAGGACTAAAAAAATGCTTGGACAGGATACCCCAAGGCAAGCATGTCATTATTGATGTCAATGAAGCCAAACTCATAGACCACACTTGCATGGAAAATTTGCATCAGTTTGAGTTAGAATATCACCAAAAAGGAGGCTCCGTAGAGATTCAAGGCATGGAACATCAAAATCCTATTTCTGAGCATCCTCTTGCAATGAGGGTATTTGATGTTGCATATAAAGATAAAGCAACTAAGATTGTATTGGATAGTCGCCAAAGGGAATTGGAGAAACTTGCGCTGAAAAATGACATGGCTTTCCGCCCACTCCCGATTATGGATAGTTTCAAATACTTGAATTTTAGATATTTCCAAGGTAAAAAAATAAATTACCGCGCCAATAGACTTATTAAGACACTTGACCATACACGTTTTGAGTTTTCTGATATGGATATTGCAGAAATGAGTAACTTGAGTGGGTTGAAATATAAAATGACTATACTTACTGCAACAGATGTAATCCAACACATTCCTTTTTTTATTTTAGAGAAAGAAAATGTATTAAATCGTGTATTACAGGACATTAATTTTAAAGAGTTTCCTATTTTTTCCAATAAATACTTTTTGACAAGTAGTGAATCTGAGGAGGCTCGTCAATTCTTTACACCTGCGATTATCCAATATTTGGAAAAACATATTAATAAAGATTTCGTGATACGTTCGCGAGATAGTCGTTTGCTTATTTTTAAGGAAGAAGAGCTTTTGAATACTTCACAAATGCAAGAACTGCTCGATATAGCCATCGGATTGGTAGA
>JALOMS010000392.1 GCA_025455345.1 Thermoflexibacter sp.
ACAATAGCAGTTCACGAACGAGAATGTATGCGTTTATTACTCAAATACGGTAATTATCAAGTAGATAGTCAAGTAAAGTTGTGGCAATATCTTTTGGCAGAGATAGAAGAACTACAGTTCCATACGCCCCTTTATTTCAAAATGCTGACAATGTACCGAGAAGCAATCAGTCAAGGGATTGAAGCAGATGATAGCTATATGATTCGTTACGGCACACCTGACGTAGTAGAAACAGTTGTGAATATTACTTCAGAAAAATATCAAGCAAGCGAAAATTGGGAACTCATGCACGAAATCATTATTCCCCATGAAAGCGATGTAGAAAGATTGCCCAATACAGTTTATACCTATGTACTTAGGCACAAGTATAAGTTCATTGTCAAGTTATTAAAGGAAATAGAAGAAAAACTTGATGCTGTAACAGAAGAAGAGTTAGTCCAATTGTTAGAAGAATATCATCGGCTCAATCAAATCAAAAAATCTATGCTGTCGGATTTAGGTACGGTCATTTTACCTGAGTAATTATACGCTCACCGTGCGAAAAGTTATAAAAAATTAGGATATGTAATTCGCTTTCCTAAATTTGCAAATTATATCTATTTTTTTCAGGATTAATTATTTGTAATCAAATCTTTATAGTAAATATGACAGAACCTATTCGCCAAAACCAAGGTCATCCTCCTGCTCTTTTTGTCTTATTTTTTACTGAAATGTGGGAAAGATTTAGCTATTATGGCATGAGAGCTATACTTATGCTTTATATGATTGCTAAAGTTTCAGAAGAGGGCATGGGTCTGAGTACTCAAGAAGCTGGACCCATTTATGGACTTTATACAGCCTCTGTTTATTTGCTTACGCTCCCTGGCGGGTGGTTAGCGGATAATATTCTGGGACAGCGCAAAGCGATTTGGTTTGGAGGAATAGTCATTATGTTAGGGCATATTATCTTAGCAATACCTGGGAGCAATGCTGTTTTTTTCTTAGGACTGGCAACAGTAGCAATAGGAACGGGATTATTAAAACCCAATATCAGCTCCATAGTAGGGGAATTGTATCCTGAAGGAGGAGCAAGACGAGATGCAGGTTTTTCTATATTTTACATGGGAATCAATCTTGGAGGTGCGGCGGGAATGCTCATCGTAAGTTATCTTGGTGAAAAAGTAGATTGGCACTTAGGATTTGGAGCGGCAGCAGTAGGAATGTTTTTAGGATTAATCGGCTTTAAACTTTTCGAGGATAAATATTTAAAACCGTATGGTCTTTTAAAAAAGAAAGAAAAAAAATCTTCTGACAAAAAAAGCAATCAACTTGCACTATTACTTACAGGCTTAATGTTCGCTTTTTTAATAGTTTTACAGCTTGCAAATGTGATAGATATGACGAGCGCAGATGGATTAGCCAAAGCAATGGGTATTATTATCGTTTCTATTACTACATTTTATTTTGTGTATATATTCATAGCAGGCAATCTAACGGCAGAAGAGAAAACCCGTATGTACGTCATGGCTATATTTTTCGTAGCAGTTGCCATATTTTGGGCAGGTTATGAGCAAGGGGGTTCTACATTGAGCATTTTTGCAGAACGCAATACTGATAGGTTTATTTTTGGAGAGGAAGTACCTGCTGGCTCTATACAAGGATTACAGTCTATTTATGTAATCATGTTTGCTCCCCTTATAGGAATGATATGGATAGCATTAAGTAAAAGAAAATCAAACCCTTATGCCCCTGTCAAATTTGGATTAGGTTTGATAATTCTAAGTTTAGGGTTTTTACTAATGTATTTTGCTTCCCAATATGTAGTTGCGGGCGAAAAAGTTTCTTATATGTGGTTAGTTGTTACTTATGTATTTACTGTGTTAGGAGAATTATGTATCAGCCCCGTAGGATTGAGTTTTTATACAAAACTTGCTCCAGAACGGTTTGTAAGTCAGTTAGTTGGGATTTGGTTTGTAGGAGCGGCTTTAGGAAACTTGATAGCGGGACTTTTTGCAAGCAACTTTGATGAAGACTCCGTTGCCCAAATGCCAGATTTATTTATGTTGGTCGTATGGGTCAGTTTAGGTTCAGGACTAATCATGCTCATTTTTTATAAACAGATTAAAAAGTGGATGGCTGGAGTAGAATAGGACTTATGTTCTTCTCATAATATTCCTTCTTTGCCTATGTCTAAATCTCTCCTTTTTGTAGGAAAAAGAGTTAGACATAGGCAAATGACTTTTTGATAGATTGCATACTTAAAAGTAAATATGATTTTTTTGTGAAATAATATCATTTTTTTTATGTGTTTTTTTGATAATTTCATATCTTTTTATTACATTTGTAATGTTAAAATAATCGTTGTAAACTAAACCTAATAATAGATATGGTTACATCAAGACAAAAAACTCATTCTAAGGCAGATAAGAGTAAACTTGCATTAGTTGTAGTGATTGCTATGATAGCAATTATTAATATCGTAAACGCTTTTTCTATCATTTTTGAATAAATAATTTCTTATAAATATATAATAGCAAAAGCCTCAAATAAGTGAAATATACTTATTTGAGGCTTTTACCTTAGCTATTTTTTATGCTATTTATTTATTATTCTTCCTTAAGCTCATCTCCTTTATAAATCCTAAATTCTACCCTACGATTCATTTTTTTATCACTTTCCGTAACTTCTGGATTAATAATAGGCTGGGTACTTCCATATCCTTTGGCTTGTACTCTGAGTTTGTCAAGTTTGCCATAATCCACAATATACTTAGCGATGGCTTCTGCTCGCTGTTGTGATAAGCGCATATTAGCGGCGGCATTGCCACTGGAGTCGGTATGCCCTGAAATTTTGAGCTTGTAGTCTGGATAATCTACCAAAAAGTCTATGACAAGATGCAAATCATTTTCCATTTCAGATTTCAGTTCTGCGCTATTATTATCAAATTCTATGGATTCAAATTTAATTGAGCGAATACTTTTTGTAGCTATTTCTATCTCTTTCTCTCCTTTGAGTAGGAAGATTTCCTCCATTCTAAAAAAGTTTTCTCCTTGAACGATTAGCATATATCGCTTATCATCAATCAATTCGAACTCAAAGGAGCCATCTTCTCTCAAATGCTTAGGTGTAATTTCTATTCTTGTATCTAAGTCTATCAGTGATACTATGCCTTCAAAGACTTCGCCTGTCGTTGCTTCCGTTACTCGTCCAGAAAAACGAACAATCGCCATAGGTTGCGCTTCCATAGGCATAGGAAATGAATGCAAGTCCAAATTGGATTCGTTTCCGGGTTCTGACTTGGCATAATAAATCTTGTTGGATTTAGAATCTATGGCAAAATAAAATTCTCGCCCTGCCCCATTCACCAAAGGTCCAATATTTTTGGGTTCTGTCCATGTACTATCTCTCCAATAGGCTTTGTAAATATCAAAATCTCCAAAATTCACGATTTGTCCATCAGAACTGAAATAGAGTACATTGTATTTGTGGTGCATAAAAGGACTTACCTCGTTCTTACGTGTATTGATAATGGGACCGATATTTTGTGCTACTCCCCAATTGCCAAATTGGTCTTTGGCTGAGAAATAAATATCTATCCCACCAAATCCCCCTGCGCGGTCAGAAGCAAAAAACAGGGTATCTTCGGTCAGTGAAAAAGAAGGATGCGAATCCCATGTGGCACTATTGACATTTACACCCAAGTTCTCAGGTTTACCCCAGTATTTGCCGTCTATTTTCTTGGAAATATATAAATCACAATCACCCATGCCATCAGGCGAATGGCATCTTGAAAAAATAATCGTATTTCCATCATTGCTTATGCAAGGAGAACCTTCATTGAAGGGTGTATTTAGGTCTTTGAAAGGATAAGCAGGCTCCCAAAAATCATCATCATCACCTACTCGCTTACTCATAAACAAGTTTTCATCTAATTTCTTTTTTGAGCGTTTATCTACTCCTTCAGGAAGTCTTTGAGATGTAAAAATCAGTGTTTGGTCGTCTTTGGAGATAGTAACGCCATAATCCTCAAATTGGGAATTGACCTCCTCGCCCATATTGACCAATACTCCCAAAGGCGGGCGCAGGGTATCTACGTATTTGCGTAATTCGACCATTTCATAGTATCTATCTAACTCTACATAGAGGTCTTTTTCTAACTTTGTAAGGCTGTCATATCGTCTTTTTGCTTCTTTAATATCTCCACGATAATGCTTGATAATGAGCCTATAAACATCTTTGGCTACGTTTTTCTTTCCAAGATACTCTGAGAGTCGCGCCAACTGCCAGACTATATCCATGCTATTCATATCCAAGAAGTTATTGATGCCATATTTACAAACATACTTGAGAAGTTCAGGATGAAGACGTTTCCAATCTTTATCTCTTTGGTATTTGTTTAGAATGGATATTTCTTCTTCATTAATATAAAAAGGGACTTGGTTGATATTGATAAATCGAAGAGTAACAGGATTAAACGCCTCTGACTTTGTCGTGGGTTCAAAATCCTTCATAAATATATTTTTAGGACGTTTTTCTTTTTTTTCTGCCTCTTTTTTATCATTTTCTTTTTTCTCCCGCTCCAATCGTTCCTTTTCTAATTTACTTTTATCTTTCTTATCTTTTTGGGCAAGCGAATCGAGGCTAAATAATAATAGCAAACATAAAATCAGATAAAAAAAATATTGATACAGGCGATTCATTATTTCACATATTTAAAGTTCATAAAATTTTGCAAAAGAACTTATTTTTAGATTTGGTTATATGTTTAAAAATAATTTTGGAAGGTGGTAAATTTTTTAAACTGCCAAATTAGATGAAATTATTGTAATAAAAAATGCAAAACTCGTACTAAAAACGCTATACAAATAGATTATGTTTGATAATTACCAGATTATATTTTAAAAAACACTGATAATCAATATTTTACTTATTGTATCATTTTCTAAAAATTAATCTACGTATGTCAATTTTTATGTCTTAGTCCCAGATAATTTCTACAACTTTGTTATCATACATAATCGTAGTACGTTTTGCATTCTTCTTTTTAGTGATTTTACATTTGTCTTTCTTGACGCTCATATAATCTTGGTCTATGACAATATTCTCATTCTTTTTATGAAAAATGATGATTCTTTCTTTTTCATTAATTCTCTTTATCCAATATTCATTCCCTCTGACCTTGATTTCTTTTTTGTCTTTGAGTGCTATTTTATTATCTCCATTCATTATTTTGAGAGCTATCGAGGCTTTGGGTGTACCATATCCTATGTAAT
>JALOMS010000393.1 GCA_025455345.1 Thermoflexibacter sp.
AACAATGAAAAGTAATAGCTCATTTAGATTTGATGGAAAATAAGCTCATTCATAAGCCAAAACTTCACCAAAACTTAAAACTTGCGTAAGGTATAGTTCCATTTTTTGTGTTTTCTTTGTAGAAAAACTAACAAACATGAAAACGCAATACTTATTTTTCCTTTTGGTATTTTTATCTTCTTTTTCTTTCGCACAAACTACTGATAACAAGCATATTATCGTCATAGGCATAGATGGATTAGGCGCGAAAGGGGTAATGGACGCAAAAACTCCTGTGTTGGACTCTTTGATGAAAGTTGGCTCTTATTCACTCCAAGCAAAGGCAGTGATTCCTACGGTAAGCTCTCCGAATTGGGCTTCTATCCTGATGGGCGCAAAGCCAGAAAGTCATGAAATTACCTCTAATGCGTGGAAAAGAAAGGATATTGAAGAAAAAACCTACTGCAATGGTAAAAAAGGCGAAACTTACCCTACCATCTTCAAAGTCATTCGCGAGCAGTACCCCAATGCAGATTTGGCTTGTTTCCACGATTGGGACGACTTTGGGCGGTTGGTAGAGCAGGGAGTTCCCACGATTTTGGCAGATACCAAGGGCGAAGACAAGACCTTAGCAGAGGCAAACAGGTATGTTTTGGCTAATAAACCACTTTTTACCTTTATCCACTTAGACCATGTCGACCATGCGGGGCATGACTTTGCTTGGGAATCGCAAGAGTACATCAGGGCAGTAGAAAAGACCGACAAAATGATAGGAGAGGTCATAGAAACATTAAAACAAGCACAAATCCTTGAAAATACGATAGTTATTATCGTTTCTGACCACGGAGGCAAGGGCAAAGGGCATGGCAAACTTTCCCCAGAAGAACTGACAATTCCCTTTATTATTGCAGGGCAAAATATCAAGAGAAACAATGAGTTACCCCAAAAAGTGAGCAATGCGGACGTTGCCCCAACGGTTGCCTATCTCTTAGGTTGCAAGATTCCAGAGTGTTGGACGGGAAAAGCAGTAGTGGAGGTGATGGAAAAGTAGAAATTCAACAACCTTATGAATTGTCAAGAATTGTTCTATATTTGTCAAGTAAAAAAAGATAAATTATTTGATAAAAGTTAGAAATACTAATGACACATCTTGTTACTTTATTTAGTGCTTTTGCCTTGGGGCATAGTATTTTTTTAAGTTGGTGGAGTTGGCAAAAAGCCTCAAAAAAAAATGCTTATCTTTTCCTTTCTTGCCTTTTGTTTGCTTTGGCAATACGCTTATCAAAATCTATACTCATTATCTTTTTCCCTCACGTACCTTTCTTCATTCCTGCGGTTGGCTTAATAGGAATGTCGTCTATTGGTGTATTTTTGTGGTTTCATGTTCAAACTTTATTACACGCTCATTTTCAATGGAATAAAAAAAGATATTTACATTTTTTGCCTTCTCTTATTATTACAGTTTGGCTACTTTTCTCTCCCTCTGACATGATTATTTTTTATCAATATTCCTTTACAGCTTTGCAAATACTTGTATATCTACTTATTACTATTTATAATCTCTACCGTAAACCTACTTTATTTCACAAAAATAAGCAATGGTTTTTAGGGTTACTGGGAGGCATTTCTCTTATTTGGATAGTTTTTTTCATGCAACTTTTTATAAATTCTGCTCAAATTTACCTTTTAATTACAGTTACTGCCTCTTTTGTGCTGTATGGTATTAGTTTTTTAGCTATTCAACAACAAGAAAAGCTGTTCCAAGTGCCTTCTATTGAAGAAAATAAAGAAGTATTAAATAAAATAGGGGAAAGTTTAAAATACCTTTTAGAAAAAGAAAAGTTGTACAAAGACCCTTCTTTTTCAGTTCAAAAATTGGCAGAACTACTCCAAACGCCGCCGTACTTGGTTTCTAAGGCTATTAAACAATGTTTTCAAAAGACCTTTCCAGAATTAATGACCCAATTTCGTATGCGTGAGGCAGAAGAGTTACTCTGTTCCATTAATTATCAGCACCTTAGTATAGAAGGAATCGCACAGGAATGTGGCTTTCGTTCACCCTCAGCATTTTATAACGCCTTTAAAAACTATCACCATACAACTCCTGCGGCTTTTCAAAAAGCAAATAAAAAGAGTGGAGTTTCTTAGAAAAACTCCTAAAATATAAAAAATCCTCTTCTAATTCTCAAAATCAGGAGATGTACCTCAAAAATTCTTACTTTTTTTCAAAAATAGACCACTACGTTTGATGAAAATTTATAAAAAAATTAATTCAAAACTCAATTAAAATTCATGGTCTTATGAAAAAAATAATAGTATTATCATTTCTACTCATTTGCGTATTTCCTGTTTTGGGGCAACCTCTGATAGGCGGCTTGGCAAGACAAGCAAACCTTGAAATGCGTATGAAATTTACTTCCCCTAATTTGGCTACCATTGAAAAATTGACTGCGGGGGGCATGGCAGAAAGAGGGGGTTTACGTATTGGTGACCAAGTCCAAGCAATTAATGGCAAGGGTTTTAGCAATAGAATTTCTCTGGCGGGTATGCTTGCTGGGTTAAAAGGAGGAATTTCTTTGAAATTGAATATTTTAAGGGGAAATAAAGAAATGGAAATTACCTACACTCCCCTGTCTAAATCTTTGGAAAATCCGCCTCAATCTATCATAGAATATGGTAATCTGACTCTTCGCAACGGACAAAAAGTACGCACCATCATTACAAAGCCTAAAAATAAAATAGGGAAATTACCTGCTATTTTCTTGGTACAATGGCTTTCGTGCAGTTCCGTAGAAATTGTAGGTGAACCTTCTGATGGTGCGGACTTATTAATAAAACATTTTTCGCAACATCCTGATTTTGTGATGATGAGGGTAGAAAAGTTAGGCGTAGGAGATAGTGACGGAAGTTGCGCTGACTGCGACCTGAATACAGAAATGGAAATGAATAAAATAGCTTTGGAATACCTAAGAAAAAGAGAAGACGTTGATAATAATCATATTTACTTACTTGGGCTTAGCCTTGGAGCAGGGCTAAGTGCAGTATTGGGGCAGAGTCAAAATATCAAAGGTTATATTGTTTCAGGAGCATGTACGGTAACATGGTTTGAACACATGATGGAATTAGAACGCCGTCGCTTGGCTTTTTTAGGAGAGAGTTTCCCTCAAATCAATGCCAAAATGAGCGGCTATGCTACTCTTTATCAAAAATATTACATAGAACAAATGACTCCAGAAGATGTCATCAAACAGCACCCTTCGTTAAAAAATCTTTGGTACGAAGACCCTCAACATCAATATGGCAGACCTGCTCAATTTTATCAACAAGTGCAAGCATTAAATTTTGAGAAAGCGTGGTCAGAGATAAATGTACCTACTTTGGTAATTTATGGAGAGTATGATTGGATTATGGGACTTGCAGACCATGAAAAAATAATAAAGTTAGTCAATCAAAATGGAGCAAATTTAGCGGAATTATTTGTGCTTCCAAAAGCTGACCATAATTTACAAATATTTGAAAGCCAACAGAAAGCATTTGATGGAGAAGGGGGAATGTTACCCAAGAATTTAATTGAAGTAGTAGAAAATTGGTGGAGGAAGCAAAAGGATTAAAATATTTCAGATTTTCCCAAGTACTTGGTCTGCCACCGATTACTTGGGAAAGTAAAAAATCAAAATTTGGGTAGAAAACTTCACCAAAACTTAAAACTTGTGTAAGGTATAGTTCTGTTTTTATCTATTCTTTGTAAGAAAAACTAACAAACATGGACAGCGATACTTGTAATTTTTCTGATAAGCTAATTTTATTCATTAGTAAGCAAAATATCTGTAAGTATTTGAATGTCAATATTTTCTGCACATTTGAAGTGCTTTTTAGGGCAATGTTTGTGTCCATGCAATCCGCAAGGGCGACAAGCTAACTGCTCCTCTATCTGAACGATATGCGAGATAGTAGATAGGGGAGTAAATCCAAATGCAGGTATAGTAGAGCAAAAAATAGCACAAGTAGGGGCATTAACCGCAGAAGCAAGGTGCATAGGAGCAGAATCATTTACATAATTCATCATTGCGTCGCGCATGAGAGCCGCAGAGGTAAGCAAATTGAATCGACCACAAAGATTTTCTATTTTTCTTTCTTTATCTTTTGCTGTTATATGCTTAATGATTTCTTCACAAATTGCGCTATCTGACTTACTACCAAGCAGATAACAATTGATTTCTTTAGGTAGAGAGAGAATAAGTTCTACCCATTTATGCTTAGGAAATTGCTTCGTAAACCATACAGAAGTAGGAGCAATGCAAATATAGGGGGACTTTTTCCAGACTTGGGCTTGGGCTTCGTCATAAGCAGTAGGATATAAGCGAGGTTTGAGAGCTTCTGCGTCTGTAAACTGAGTGATAAGAGATTGATTGCGTATTACTTCGTGTGTGCCATTTCCTATTTGATGTACATGCTTATAGGTAAATCTAAAAGAAAAGATATTGTTCTGAAAACCAACTATTTGCTTAGCATTGGAAAGAGCGGCAAATAAGCCCATAGACGCAAACCTTTGAACATTTACTACCAAATCATAGTGTTCTTGGCGTATGGATTTGAGCAATACCCACCAATTTTTGTATTTATCTTTTTGTTTGTCCCAGACCCAGACTTTATTCAATATAGGATGCCCCACCAATAGACTTTCATTCCCTTTTCTTAACAAAAAATCTATTTGGCTGTGTGGATAGTAAGCATATAATTTTTCTATCAAAGCAGTCGCCAAAATCACATCTCCAATAAATGCGGTCTGAATGATTAAAACTTTTTGCATCTAATTTTTCTTTGGAATCTCAAACCAATATCCCTTGCCTTTGGGAACAAGCAAGTTATAATCTTCACTATCCAACCAAGGATTATAAATCTTCAGTGTTTTATAATTAACGCCCATTTGCTTAGCAAAGTTGGGAAGATTAGTAGTAGTAGTATCTATCCAAATTCTATTGGTTTCAATAGACTTCCACCTATCTTCTTCGGTAATATGAAAACCATAACGAGCTGGATTTTCCATAATTATTTTTAATGATAATATGCGTAAGACATAACGATAGGTTTCTCGGTTGAGGTAGAGGTCATAATAAGAGGCTACTTTTTGCGAATTAAGGGCTTTTTGCAAGCCATTCATGCCTCTATTATAAGAAGCCGCCGCAAGCGTCCAATTTTTACCATATTTTTCGTAGGCGGCTTTGAGGTATTTGCAAGCCGCATAAGTCGCCGCAATAGGGTCTTTGCGTCTAAATTAAACTCTTTGCCTGTTTCCTTAAGAAATTGCCAGAACCCCAATGCTTTTGCATAAGAAAGTGCGTACTCGTCTAACTCACTTTCAGCAACTGCCAAATAAAAGAAATCTTCAGGCACTCCTTCCTCTTTGAGGATAGATTGGATACGAGATTTCCATTTGCCTTCTCTTTTGAGGATAATAAGCATAGAGGAGTGTTTATAACAATTGCTAATTAGCTCTCTTTCAAGTCTTTCTCTAATATCTACATCCTCTAATGGTACTTTTTCTCCTGCAAAACTCAATGTATCTGGGAGTTCGGGAATAATAATCTTCTGAAACTGTTGAGTTTCTGGTAAGCCTTCGCTTTTCACCGTTTCAGTACCTTCTGGCAAGAGGTTTGTCTGCAAAAAAAATAGAAAGATAAAATG
>JALOMS010000394.1 GCA_025455345.1 Thermoflexibacter sp.
CCAATCAAAAAGGGAAGCAGATGCCATAAATGTTTGGGCCTAAGCTTAAAATCTGAATAGCAAACGGATAATACATACAGATAAAAAACAGGGATTTGTAAGAATGCCAATGTATTTCTAAGCATCCCTGCGTTTGTAGGCATTTGAACAACTAAACTAAGCAAAGGTCCACTACCATCTATTGCAGTTAAAATTAAAAACACAGCAAAAAGCGCATTACTTGTCTTTTGTTTTGTTTTAACGGTCAAAAGAAAGATGGCCAGAAACAAGGAAATGAACAACGAAATTGAAGCGACAATAACCAATACACTAATATTCTCCATTCTTTGTTTTCCTTTTTCGTATCGTTGGTTATGGTTGCTGGTGACGCTGGCTATGAAGCGTTAATTAAATTTTTTAAAAATTACTCAAAAGTAATGCTTTGCAGACATTGTTTCATTTGTAAAGCATTTTTAATGTACATCAATTCCATCAAAGAAAATTTCTGTAATTGCTGTGTCACTATATTTATCTCCCTTGTAAGTAGATAAGATCTCAAATTTCAGAATCATATCTTTTCCGTCTTGATATCGACCAACAGGTTCACCAAGTTCAAACGATTGATCTGCTTTAGTGTCCATAAGATTCAATATTGCGTAGGGTTTATCATTTATATAAAGTTTTAGTGTTTTAACTCTCGAATTTTCCTTCCAAGCTTTATCAGACTTTACATAACCATTGCTGACTATAATTTCTGTCACTCTCGGGCAACTATTCTTAAAGTAATACGCTAAGTATTCGCCTATACCATCACCTTGCACTCCCTCAACCCAAGCTGTTTTATAACTTAGATCGTGCGCATTTGAAGCATTATAATTTATTGATCCGGTAGATTTTAAAGTTGAAGACGCTACCTGTTTATATGAATCTCCACCACAGTACCAACTACAAGACCCGCCCAAAATGTCAAACGGACTTTCCTTTGTCTCTTCCGTTTTTGATACAGCCGCCCAATAGGTATTTTTTTCCGCCTCTGTCATTAAATCAAAATTCTTACCAAGTTGGTCTCTTAGTTTATAATTGTTTTGAGTAGAGTCACTTAAATTCGGAACCGATCCGATCTTGGGTTTTAAGACTTTTAAATTATCTTGTGAGTAGGTGAAGTTTATTGTTAGTGCTAGTATTAATATTGCTAGAATTACATTCTTCATTGGTATATTCTTTTGTTATTAAAAATATGTTAGTCGAGTCACCTTCAATTTCTATTGGCTGTTAAAATATCTTCCACCTGCAGTCGGTATTTTCACCGAACCGCATTCACCTTTAAAAGTGTGTAAATTACAAAATCATTGTATAACCTTACACTTGAGGGTGTGATCGGTGATAACATCGACTACAGGCTAAAAACTCGTTACTTATTAGTTTTTCTTTTTTGTCACGCCAATAATTACTCCAAAATTTCCATCAGTTTGCATCCACTTTTTATCTGGCAAATACGTCCTTGAAACAAAACCGTCAAGATATAATGCGTTTTTACAACCCAAACTTTGAAAGTATTTAGCAAAGTCGTAAAAACTGATTTCTGTTTTAGACATTACAAATACTACTTTGTTGTCGGGTAAAATACCAACGCCATTTCGAATATGCAGATTTTTTGAGCCTTCTTTAAATGCTGAATGAATTTTACCATCAATAACAAGCATCGGTCCTGATTGCGTTGCATATTTGACCTCTCCATTGTTCTTAAAGTCAGTTGTATTGCAAACAAACGGAACGTTATCAGTGGTAAGGTAAAAAATACCATTGGGCTTTAAGTAGAAGTTTCCGCTTCCATCTGCCGTATCTAAAACTGCAAGTGTCTGTTTGTTTTGAATAAAAAGCCCTTGTGGTGAAAAGTCTCTATTGAACATTCCACCATTCATTGCAAAAGTCAAGGTCAAGTTTTTACTCTCAACAAAGTTTTTCAAATTTAAAATGCTTTTTAAAGTTTGGCCACTATCGTTCTTCCAATAGAGTTGTAAATCTTGTGTTTTAGTATCAACAATATATGATAAAATCTGGTCGTCAGAAGAGTATTTATTTGTTGTAAAAGCAATCAGTCCTGCTGTTAGTATAGACAACAAAATCACTACTCGAATTTTTTCTTTGTGTTTCAATTTCTTTCTTTGATTATGGTTGGAGGTGATGTTTTGCAGCAGTAAAGTTGTTTGTCCGAAAATGTGTTATCCCAAGTTTCATGACTTCTCCGTCAACGTGTTTAATAATTCTAAGAAATTATCAGGTGGAAAGAATTGCAGTTTATTGACTTCAATTTTGTAAGGAAGATTTTCAAAGCGACCGTCTTTATACCAAAAAAGATTGTTGCTTACTGAACCTGGTCCTTCCGAATTCATGCCGTATATGGTCGGAATAAGTTGGTTAATAGCAGTAACAACTTCTATATTTTCAATTGGATAAATAATTACTGAATGTCTGTGTGGGATGCCAATGAGAGAACCTTTTGAGCCAACTAAGTTCGGATAATTGCTTAATTCAAATACAATATTGGGAGTAAAAAAATGGTTGCCCTGAATAAACCAAATTGTAAACTCATTAAACTTCTGTTGAGAAATGTCTGATGAATAATTGGTCTTGATATTTTGTAAACCCACTTCAAATAACTCGTCTAAACTCTTACCCCATTTGTCTGCTTGCTCTGGTTGAACATTTGTTATGCTGTCTGGCAAGTCAAAAACTAACATAGCGTAAATGTCTCCTGCAAAATCTTTCCCTATGGTTAACTCTTTTCCGATATTTGCAGCATAGTCATTTGGGTAAAGGCGAACACCGATATACTTTTTTACATTGTCAAAGTCATGAACAATTTTATTGAACTCTGTATCAAATTGATTTGCTCTAACCATAGAGTCAAAATGTTCGGAAACAATGCTACCATAGTTTCTTGGTTTGTCTTGCTTACAAACCTGTGCTAAATTGGTTAGTCCTAAATTATTAAAACTAAAATCGTTTACACCAGTCATTATCATTCCATCACCAAGTTCATAAGTAATTTTCTTCTTGTTAAAGTAATTATCAACAGCTTTTAGAAAATCGCTGTATTCACTGCCGTTAAAAAAAGAAGCCCACTCAGGAACTTCTTGATTGTCTTTGTATCTTTTGAAAATTGAGAACATGTTGGCCGTTTTTACGTCTTTGAATGTATCTGTCAGGTAAATGCTCAAATCCTTGGTTTTGCAGAGTCGTGATTTTTTTGCCCCTAACGTTTTGACACTTGGTGAAGAACCGCATCACGAAGTCCCGCACCTGCGGGATCAACCAGCACTGAACTTGAATAGAAGCATAAAGCTCCAAGTTTGCGTAGCCTGTCCCGCATGGGCGAGATCACCCCGCCTGAAACAAAACCTGTGTTATAGGGCGTTTTTCTTCTTGTCGTCATTGATTTTCATGGTCAAAAGTGCAATTGCTCCGCCTGCCGCACCTATTGATACAATAGTATTAATTCCTGTCCAATATGCAATTAGTCCTGCTGGTAGTCCGCCAATTAGCCCACCAAGTGCGGCCCAACCACTATATTTTAAATTTTTCCTTTTGTTTGTATTTAAAGCCTTTGAGTTCTCGGCAAGGAAGTCAAACTTTGAGTCAAGCAAATATTTCTGGTAATTACCAATGAATGTTTCCCAAAGCAATTCGTCTTTGTTTGTTGGAATTTGTCCAGTTGCGTTTATATTAAAGTTTGCTTTAACGTCTTGTCCGCTAATTTCAATGTCGATTGTCGATTTCCAATTCAGCGGATTAAACGTCCACATATTTGAAGTGATTGAGCCACGTTCAAATATTATTATATTGTCAGTGGTTTTGTTGTCAATGTGCTTAAAGCCTGATTTTTGGAAATACTCTATTGTCATTTTTCTCAGGTCAGTCGACTCCAAAGCTTTAAATCCAATTGTCTTTTTTATTGCTGTCATTTGTTTGTTGGTCGCGTTTTAAAATGCCCCATAACGTTTATGTATGTGACGTTATCAGTTTAAGATTAGCAAATTGTCGCACGACACCAAACGTTATTTGAAAGATAAAACTAAAAACTTAAACCTAGCCCCACAATGGCACATACATTTTGTTGGGGGGCGTTTTGTTCACCTCACTCATTTAAAATCAACTATTAAGGGTAATACTTGCAGTGTCGGTACCTTTAAACCTTTGCAAGTCCCAGGCTCCCATTTAGATTTCTTAACAACTTCAATAAACTGTTTGTCCATAGTTGTTCCTTCAATATTTTTGATTGTCCTTAGTCCAGTTATTTCTCCGTTGTCCTCAACGATAAATGCAATAAAGATTTTACTTTCAATTGGATGAAAGTCTTTTGGCGCTTTTAAAATCTTTCCAACTTCTGAAAGCAGTTCAGCCATTCCCCCAATAACTCTAGGTTGAACTTCAACCGTTTTAAATACTTCTCTGTTAGTCAGAGTGTCAATAGTTTTTAAGCAGTCCGATGGTGACTTTGGTTCTTGTCCCAAAGCATCACTTATGCAGGAAGTCAATATTGGAAAGATTAAGAGTCCGACTATTATCTTATATGTGCTCATTGTCCTTTTTAAAGAAAGACCAAATTTCCAGTTGTGCAACAGTCACCACTGTTGGCGGCTGGCCATTTTGTCCACCGTTTCTTATAATTGAATTCGTCTAACCGAAACAATATTTAAATGTTCTATTTCAGCTAGGTAAAGCCCGTATTCGTCTCCGAAAATTCTATTGTCCCTTATAGTAAGAAAATTGAATATCAAGCTATAGCTATACAGATTTGTACTTTCTGAATCCAGTACTCCATGAAAATATATCCCAGTGAATTTCATTTCATAGTCCTTCACTTCATTTTTGTTTTTTCTCCAAAATGCGTCCGCAAATTTTCTTAACGGGAGAATAGATTCATTCACTAAGTCTGAAACTATTTCACTTTTGTTAATAAATCCTATGAAGTCTTTTACGCGCCCCCAATCAACATTTTCTTGTTTGTAAGTTCTTTTGTCGATTTCAATTTCAACTTTTCTATCTCTAACTAGCACTTCAGATGTCCATGATTGCTCGTCACTTGACATGGAAAATTCGTAATTATTAGAGCCAACTGTAATAGTCATGTATGTTTGTCTAATCCAATTGTCAACGGTCTATGATGTCAATTTGGCCTTTACCCAATTTTTTAACCTTGTCAAGGAAATCATTTAACTCTACCAACTTGTCTTGAAACATCTTTTGAAATTCGAGTTTTTCTTT
>JALOMS010000395.1 GCA_025455345.1 Thermoflexibacter sp.
TGGTTCAAGCAATTGATAGGTGGGAGTTTTGCTTGGCACGCAAGTTTCCAAAAATACAAGGTAAGAGTAATAGACCACAAACATCCTTCTGTAACAGAATTGCCTTTGGAATGGGAAAGAGAAGATGAGTGCTATTTTGAAAAAGAATTATACCCTACCATACACACTTTTTTAGCCCAAGATGTTAGCTCCCTAAATCCCAAAGATGAAAAAGAACAAAATCTAATCAAACAACACAATGGCTCGTTTGGCAACTATTACCCTGCCGCATGGCATCATTTCTTTGATGGAGGGGTAGCATGGATAACGACTTTAGGACACGATAAAAAGGACTACGCCGACCCAATGTTTGTCAAACATATCTTACAAGGGATAGAATTTGTAGTAAGGCGCACGTGGAAAAGAGACCCAAGCAGTGCTTATGCCCAAAGCAGAGATGAAATCCTAAAAATAAAAGAGTAAAATCAATTGCTTTGTAGATTGTAGCCTTTATCAAAGACAAACAGGCATCTTTTGGTAAAAAATGAGTAAAAATACAGACAAAATGTCTTTTTTTATACTTGTTTTTTATTTAAAAATGTCTTTTTGTCCGTTTTGTTCGTTTGGATAGCAAATTGAGCATTTTATATTAACTAACCAAACATACAACAATGAAAATTCTTATTGCGGACATCAATGCTCTCAAAATCAATATCTTAGAATTTATACTCAGAAGTTTTATTCCTTGTGAGGTACAAAGAGTCAGTAATGGAGATGAGCTTTTAAAACAATGGCAATGCTTTAATCCTCAACTGATTATTGTAGATATAGTCCTCCCCGCGATTAACGGAATAGAAATCACCAAAAAAATACGCAATAAAGATAAGAAAGTCAATATTTTAGCTCTTTCAACAGACAAAAGTAGTAACATCATTCAAGAAGCTCTAAAGGCGGGAGTAAATGGTTTTTTTTACAGTATATGTGATTTTCAAAAATTTATAAATGCTGTCCAATCTATCATCAATGGTCATAAGTACATAGATGAAAATATTGCAGAAGAAGTAAGAAGCACAGAAATTCGTTTTACTCCTCAAGAAATGAAAGTATTAGGCTTGATAATAGAAGGAAAAAACTCTGAAGAAATAGCCGAAGAATTATTTGTGAGTGTGGCTACGGTCAAGTTTCACAGAGGCAATATTTTGCAAAAATCAGATAAGAAGAATATGGCACAGTTAGTAAGATGGGCTACTTTGCATCATATCATCTAAGTCAATGCGCTTTTGTAAGTGCTTCTACCAAAAATACACCATCTTTTTTCAACAGAGAAAATTATCAAAATTAGCACAAGTAAATGGAGATAAATTTTTAGATGACAATTCTTTTGATAATATTGCGGCAAGTAAATATGAAATCTTAAAAAAAATCTACTATGTCATTTACCAAACCGCAACTCTCCTTTTGGCAAATTGTCAATATGAATTTTGGCTTTTTTGGTATCCAATACAGTTTTGGTCTCCAACAAAGCAATATGAGTCCTATCTATAAGTATTTGGGTGCAGATGAGGCAAATCTCCCTTATTTATGGCTCGCTGGTCCAATAACGGGCTTAATCGTTCAGCCTATTATCGGCGCAATGAGCGATAAAACCATCAGTAAGATGGGTAGGCGCACTCCTTATTTTCTTATCGGAGCTGTTTTGTGTAGTATTAGCTTGTTTTGGATGCCCTTTAGCAGTACCTTATGGATGGCGGCAAGCCTTCTGTGGATACTTGATGCCGCCAATAATATCACTATGGAGCCTTATCGCGCTTTTGTCAGTGATAAATTAGACGAGAAACAGCACAATATAGGATTTCTTACACAAAGCGCATTTACTGGCTTAGGGCAAACGCTTTCGTACCTAACTCCCTCTCTATTAGTTTGGTTAGGAATGAATAAGGACTGGGTCAATGAAAAAAACATTCCATACATTACGATTACTGCCTTTATCATTGGTGCATTTTTTTCTATAGCCTCTATTTTATGGACGGTAAAGACTACCAAAGAAAATCCTCTTACAGAAGAAGAAAAAGACAAAATCAATAAACTGCCCAAAGGCTGGCAACATACTTTTGCAGAAATAGCAACAGCATTCAAAGATATGCCTCTAACAATGAAGCAGTTAGCCTTTGTTAAGTTATTCCAATGGTATGCCATGTTTTGTTATTGGCAGTACATCGTATTATCTATTTCTACTACTTTTTTTGGGACTACGGAACAGACCTCAGAGGGATTTAGAGAGGCGGGACTTATCAATGGGCAAGTAGGTGGATTTTATAACTTTATCGCTTTTATTGCCGCTTTTGCGATGATGCCTTTTACTCAAAAATTAGGAGCTAAGATTACGCACAGCATTAGCTTGACATTGGCGGGGATAGCCATGATTTGTATCCCTTTGATAAGTACCAAAGAGCTACTTTTTATCCCCATGATAGGCATAGGGATATGTTGGGCAAGTATGATGGGCAATCCTTACATCATGCTGGCAGGAAGTATTCCTCCAGAGCGCAATGGCGTTTATATGGGCATTTTTAATATGTTCATCGTGATTCCGATGATGATTCAGATATTCACCCTGCCCCTGTACTACAAAACCTTGCTGGCGAACAACCCTGAAAATGTTGTCCGATTGGCGGGTGCCTTGTTGCTCTGTGCGGCAGTGGCGGTATTGTTTGTAAAAGTACAAAAAGGTAGGCACGCTCAAGTCCCTTTAGGCAGTGGGGGGCATTAGAGGGAGCAGAAGAGAGAAGGGAGAATACAGAAGAGAGAATCTACTGTTGTTGTCCGTATCTGCACGGACAAAGGCACTGAAATTGCATAGAGAAAATAAGAGATATTTATGGAAATAAAAGACAAAGACTTCATTAGCAAGCTCTCCCCTACGCTTTTTTGGGACGTGGACATCAGCACCCTTGATGCCCAAAAACACGCCGCTTATATTGTAGAAAGGGTGTTGAGCAGGGGGAAAATGGAAGATTTTAAGCTAACAAAGACCTACTATGGTAAGCCTAAAATCAAACGGATAGCCAAGAAATTGCGCTATATGGACGATAGAGTGCTTCACTTTTGCAGTATTTATTTTAACGTACCTATTTCAGATTTCAGATGCTACACTACCAAACAGTCGAACCTCACACATTGGAATTATTAAAAAGCCTGATGCAGAAACCGTACCTCCAACAATTTGTATTGGTAGGCGGTACGGCATTGGCTTTGCAAATAGGACATAGAAAGTCCGTTGATTTGGATATGTTTACTATCCAAGACTTTGATACAGAAAAACTTATTCCTTTGCTACTGAAAGACTATCATTTAGTGCCTACTTTACAGCTACCTCAAACCCTGATTGCAGATATTAACGAAGTAAAAGTAGATTTTATTCGTTTCAAATACCGCTTTATCCGTCCTCTTATTGAAACAGAGGGTTTGAAAATGTTATCTATCGAAGACATTGCCCCTATGAAATTAGACGCAATTACGGGTAGAGGGAGCAAAAAAGACTTTTTTGACTTGTATTTTCTTTTACAATATTTCAGCTTAGAAAAACTTTTTGACTTGTATTTGGAAAAATATCCTCATCAAACTACCTTTCATGTTGCCCGAAGCATTGCATATTTTGTAGATGCAGAAAATAATCCTGCCCCCATTGTTTTTGATAAGAAAGTAACTTGGGCAAAAGTAAAAAAGGCGATTAGCAAAGAGATACAGAAGTTATGAAATGATAGAAATGGTATAAAATTAATCGCAAACTTCAATTAAGGGTGTTTGCGATTTATTCTTTATACTATTTTCCCCTTCCTAAAAATCAGTTTTTTTCCTGTGCCGTTATCCGTGTGCCGTTATCCGTGTGCCGTTGTCCGTGTCTTCATGGACAACTCCCATCTCCCCCCACATCATACCCATGACTTATATACGTGCTTGCCGTTGTCCGAGTCCCTCGGACAACGGCAAAAGAATCATGTATTCAATGCCGTTAGGCATGACCGCTTTGTAGCCATTAAAATATGGATTGTTGGTAAAAAATCCCGTTAGGGATGGCACCTGCTTTGGGTATCATTCCTAACGGAATTTAAAAAATGCGGCTGTTATTTTATTTTCTACAAAGCGGTCATCTCTACGAGATTTAATGTATTAAATCGCCTAAAGACGATTTTACAAAAAAAATCCCGCTTCGCGGGAGAGGTTTTTTAAAAGAATAAAAAAATACAAAAAACTCGCATAAATGCGAGTGTACAAAAGGGTAAAAGTGTAAAAATACAAAGGGTTAATTTACTGGGAGAACAATACGGAAACCGTAGTCGTCGTTACGGTTAGTAGGATAATCCCGGCTACGGTAAGCAACACGGCAGTATCCAGCGTAGCCGCCCCAAGAGCCGCCACGAAGAACGATATAATTGGCACGATTTTTGTTAGGGTAATTTGCTTTGCCATTTTTAACTTTTGTATAAAAATTTTCATCATAAAAATCCTCACACCACTCCCATACGTTGCCACTCATATCATGCAAGCCTAATTCATTCGCTGTTTTTGTGCCTACGGGGTGCGTTTTGAAATCAGCGTTGCTATTATACCAAGCTATACTATTTAAACTATTTCCTCCTGCATATTGGTAACCTTTACTTTTTTTACCACCTCTTGCCGCATATTCCCACTCTGCTTCGGTAGGAAGGCGATATTTTTTGCCTGAGAGTTGGTTGAGTTTTGTTATGAATTCTTGTATGTCATTCCAAGAAACAGATTCCACAGGGCAGGTAGGGCAGTTTTTGAAGTAAGAAGGGTTATTGCCCATAATTGCCTCCCATTGGGTTTGCGTTACTTCATACTTGCTTATATAAAAGCTACTCACTGTTACGCTATGCACTGGTTTTTCATTATCAGAGCAGTCTTTTTGCTCAGAGGTACAGCCCATAGAGAAGGTGCCACCTTCTACCGCGACCATGTTTTTTTCTATTTCTGCAAGAATAACTTTTTGGTCAGTAGTGGTTTCGAGTTTGGTGTTTTGAGTTTTGGGTTCATTGTCTTTTTGTTGGTTGTTAGTGGTTTGTTGTTGGTTGTTGTTAGTTGCTGGTTGTTTATTGTCAATTGGTAATTGTTTATTGGCATTTGCTGTGCTGTCGGCGATGGCTTTGATTCTTTGCGTTTTTAGCTTTTCTATTTCCCTCTTGTACTTGCTGTTGGGGTAGGCAGTGAGAAAGCGGTCATAGGTGGTAAGGCTATTTTGTTTTTT
>JALOMS010000011.1 GCA_025455345.1 Thermoflexibacter sp.
TTCCCTATTTGGTTAGAAATCCAAACGAAAGCTGGGCGACCAGTGAAGATACCAGAACCACCTCTTATCTGTGTAGTTTTATTGTTAAACACGTCCCAGTTGAAACCTAATCTTGGCGACCATAAAATTGCAGGGTCAGGCAATTTATCTGTGCTATACCTTGTTGCCGCATTGGTTTCATCTCTGAATGTTAAACCTTCTACCACAGGGTTTCTATAACCTGTATTATCAAAGAAAGGAATATCAAATCTTACACCAAAAGTCAATTTGAAGTTTTCTGCGGCTTGGAACTCGTCTTGCAAATATGCACCTACATAAGTTACTCTGGTAGGCTGTACTGGCTCTGCTCCACCAGGAAGTGCGGAGTAGTTCAGGCGATACCTTCTTGCTTGTACAGGAGAAACTGTTGCATTAGGGTTAGTCAAGAACGCATTGGCGGCAGAGTAGAAATCTTGCAAAGAGTTATAAGCAAAGCTACCATTAGAGAATGGGAAAAATACGTTATTAAATGCAAAACGCTCTACGTTGAAACCGCCAGTAATGGTGTGTTTGCGACCATAATAAGTCAAGTTATCTTGCATTTGGAAAGTGCTGTAATCTAACTTATTATTAGGAGTAAATGGCTCAAAGCCTAATGAAATATAGTT
This sequence comes from Thermoflexibacter sp., assembly GCA_025455345.1. Classification (GTDB taxonomy): domain Bacteria; phylum Bacteroidota; class Bacteroidia; order Cytophagales; family Thermoflexibacteraceae; genus Thermoflexibacter. The sequence goes on from JALOMS010000011.1 coordinate 648, forward strand.
CTGACCACCTTGCAAAATATCAATCAAAGGGAAAAATTGCCCAACAGGAACTCTGTCTTCGTTCTGGTAAGTATAACCAATAATAAGGTTATTAGAAAACTTACCTTTGAAGTTTGAGTTTAACTCTCCGATAATAGAGCGTATTTTTTCACCTTGTATATAGTTTGAGTTTTTGTAATTCAAAGAGTTAAGGTTACTTCTTCTATCACCTCCTACTGTGGTACTGTTACTCAATAAAATATCTGATTGAGAGTTCAACCAAGTATAACGTACACTTAGTTTGTGCCTGTCATTGATGTTATAATCTAATTTAATCAAGAACTTATCACCTTTTAACTCATTATTATATCCTTGATAAGGACCTGTTTCATAGTTAAATCTCTCTCTCATAAAAGCACTTAACTGGTCTAAATCAGACTGTAATACGCGTGTTACGTTACCTGTTACTGTTTCGCCACCTGTATTTGCGCGGAAGTTGGTACCAGGAGAGGAGCGTCTTTCTATTTCTGCATTTGCAAAGAAGAACAATTTATTCTTAATTATAGGACCTCCTAAGCGGAAACCATATTGGGTATTATTAAAATCTTGGGTAATTACATCATTTTCCTTTGCCTTAGTACCTACAAATTGCTGATTACGAATATTATAAAACATAGAACCGCTAAGTTCATTTGTTCCACTTTTTGTAACAGCATTTACACCTGCTCCAGTAAAACCTGCTTGGCGCACGTCATAGGGCGCAAGACTTACCTGCACTTCTTCTATCGCATCTAAAGAAATAGGAGAGGTATTGGTACGACCACCTGGTTGCCCAGCCAAACCAAAGCTATTGTTAAAAATAGAGCCGTCAATCGTAATGTTGTTAAAACGGTTATCAGCACCACCAAACGTACCATTCCCACTTGCTTGGGGAGTAAGGCGTGTAAAGTCATTCAAAGAACGGCTAAGTGTTGGCATAGAATTAAGAGCTTCCTTACCAATATTTGTAGCAGCACCTGTACGCTCAGAGCTAAATACATCATTACGAGTAGCAGTAACTACCACTTCTGAAAGTTCTTTGCCATCTTCTACCATAGTAAAACTCACATTAGCGGCAGTACCCAAGTTTAAGTAAATATTTTCCTTAATTTGCTCTTTGTATCCTACAAAGCTCACCGTAACTTTATAAGGACCACCAGTACGCATACCAGGAATATTATAACGACCATTTACCTGAGTAGATGTGCCGTATTGGGTGCCAGAAGGCACGTGAATTGCTACCACGTTAGCTCCGGGTAAGCCTTCGCCTTTATCATCTTGGATAAAGCCTGTCATGGAGGCGGTTGTAACCCCCTGAGCATAAGAGTTTTGCTGAATTATAAGCACCAGCAAAATGCTAAAAACAACAAGTAAAATTTTTTTCATAATAGAATCGTGTTTTATAAAATCAGTCGCAAAAATAATGTTTGGAGATAAAACTAATACATTATATAGATTAATTAATTGCTAAGAAATTTAACAATTTCGTAACATTGGACAAATCGTTGAAAGAAAGTCAGTCGCTATTTTGATTGGTAAGCAAAAAATATAAGGTTTATTTCCAATGCTTTATACTATACTAAGAAATTGGTTTGCATTTGATTAGTTAGCTAAGGAGTATTCGGGTGCGAATCTATTAACTTTTGGCAAATAAAATCCAATCTTATAACGTTATTTTTTAATATCAAGGAAAAAGACTCTTCCTCCTATTTTATACATATATTCGTATAAAAGAAGATGAAAGAAATATAGATTATTTTTTTCTATTCCTATTATATAAAAACTACTCTTGTACCATGTTTAGCCAACTCGAAGCCTATATTCATCATTTTGTACAGCCTTCTCCCGTACAGATGTCAACATTCATTGACTTACTTGAGGTAGAGCAATTTTCAAAAAATGAATACTTGCTACACGCAGGCGAGGTTTGCAACAAAATGTATTTCATTAATCAAGGTATTATCAGGCACTTTTACGTCAATCAGGGCATAGAAGGTACGGTTTGGTTTTCCTTTGCCAATGATTTGGTAACAGAGGTAATGAGTTTTATAGAACAAAAACCAAGTTTTCACAATATCATTACCATTACAGATGTAGAACTGCTCTCCATCACCCACGAAAAGCTACAAATGCTCTACCAAGCTGACCCGATTTGGGAGCGATTTGGGCGACTTTCTACTGAAAGATACCTGATTGGGCAAATAGAGAGGGGGTATAGCCTACTTTTCAAAAGTGGAAAGGAAAAATATGAAGATTTTATCAGCAAAAGTCCAGAAATTCTCCAAAATATTCCCCTTCACCAGATAGCTTCCTACATAGGTGTTTCCTTTGAAACGCTTAGTCGTATCCGCGCCAAACGAAATTGACTTTTGTCAAGTGAAAGTTGCACTGATTTTGAGAGAACTTTGATGTGTTAATGAATCAATTTTTTTACTTACAAATCAGTAATTCTTATGAAAAATCAAATTTTGATATTGGCAATGCTTTGTTGCTTTTTTGTATCAGGTTGTACTATCGAGCCTTCTGACGCAGTCGACCAGACAAAAATTTGGACGGGATACGAACTTTTTTATGATAAAAACGAAAATAAAACCTACGCCAAAGCCCTTTTCAAATTTGGAAATGCCTTAGGAACTACCTTGCAACTTTCGGGGTCAAGCGAAGTAAGGTTCAATAATGAAGTTTTGCCTTTTAACAGTACCTCTGGCTTTTACGAAAGACCCTACAATGGTTTCATCAAAACAGGAACATTTACCTTCAAAGATACGCGCGGAACCACCTACACCAATACTGTTGCCGAGATTGTGGAAATTGACTTTCCCGCAGGAAACCTTATTACCATGAAGCGCGGTACGGATTACAGACTGACTTGGGTCGGCACACCGCTCACCGCCAATGAAAACGTCGGGGTTTTGTTAGGAACGACACCTTTTTTGCAGATTACCAACGGTGCCACTTCCATCACTTTGGGTGGCGTACAACTGAATAATTTTAATGCAGGAGCGTATGTGGCGATTATGGACAGAAGTCGCCTGATTATCAATCTATCACAAGCCCCCGCCGCAGGTGGAGCCATTACGAGCAAGTACAGAACTACCAACAAACCAGTACAAGTAGAAAATTAATTTATCTAAAATTTTAATAGAAAAGCGAGTATTGGTAAAATTTTGGAATGACCTTTTCTGTTTTACTATAAGCTACCTTTTTAGTCAAATTTATTTCTTCACTACAAAATCCATCAATGTATGAAAAAATCCATCATAGCCATAGCCGCCTTACTGGGGCTTTTTGCCTGCCAAAAAGCTGAAAATGAGGTCAATCCTTCTGGGGAAGGGACAGGAAAAGTGATATTCAAATTCAAATTTGACCCACAGCAAGAACGCTTGGACGGCTTAGGGAATCCTTCGCCTATGCCTGCGGGCAATGCGGGGCAGTCCCCTGCGTTCAACCTGATGAGCGCGCATTATTTTGAGCTGACCCCTACGGCTTTCACTGCCTTGGGGGGTGGAACAATTTTGTATCAAGCACTAGAGGTAACTACGGGTGGCGAAACGGCAATAGACTTTGAAAAAAGTAAGAACGTCAAAGAAGGGGAAACCGTTTTAGAAATCCCAGTCAAAGACATCAAAGCAGGGAATTATGAATACTTGCGAGTTTCACTTGCTTACCAGAACTATACCGTCAAATTCAGGGCTTTGAACATGGACTTAGAAGGAACAGTCGCCTCGTTCATTGGTTTTCGGACTTACCTAAAAACGTATAAAGTGAAAAATACAGATGTGGCAGTAAACGGCAATAGGGCGCAAGGGTATTGGGCATTCGAAACACAGTTTGGGGTAACAAGCGGGCAAGCGGCAAGGACTACTGTTCCTAATCCCCTTTTTGCTACTTCTCCTATTCCTGCGGGGTCTTGTGTAGTTACTGCCAAGTTTGATAAACCTCTGACTATCACAGGAAAAGAAAATAAAGATATTACCATTACCATTTCCCTTTCTACCAACAATAGTTTTGAATGGAGAGATTTGAATGGGAATAAGATTTGGGAGCCAGTGGACAACGAAGCAGTTGTAGATATGGGCGTAAGAGGAATGAAGGTTTTGGTGAATTAGAGGTAGAATTGGGTATTTAAGAGAGATATTATCTATTTGCTGTTAAAATATTAAAAAAAGAAAACTCAATTTTCTTTTTAATGGTTTCTTTATTGTCATATAACTAAAAATAAAGATGCCCTCATACCACCTAAGACGTTTATCGTTTCTATTTTTTGCTATTTTTTGCCCTGTTGTACTTCTTGCCCAAGAAGTAAAAAAGACTTTTTGGCAAAAACTTAATCCCAACGCATTGACCAATAGAAACTTAAGTCTTATTCCTATTCCTGTAATCCAAAGTAGCCCTGAAACGGGATTAAAAGTAGGATTGGCATTGGACTACTTTTTCAATACAGATAATGACTCGATAAGCGATGAAAAACGTACACGCGATTCTTATGCTTGGGTACAAGCACTTTATAGTTTTCGCAATCAATTGGCTATCGAACCTTTCTGGCAAATTTATACTAAGGACGAACAATGGTTTTTGAGGGGGCGAGGCGGTTATTTGAATTTCAATGAACGGTTTTGGGGAGTAGGAAATCAAACCTTAGCACGCACGGAATATGCAGATATTTTTTATAATCGATATTATTTTCAAGGACGTGTTTTAAAAAAAATACACAACAGGTTTTTTGCAGGTCTGAATTATCATTATAGCAATACCAGAAATTTAGAATTAGTAGGCGCAACTCCTTCTCTATTTGGAGAAGCGTTAGGGACTACTGAAAGTTTAGTTTCTGGCTTAGGATTATCCTTAAGTTTTGACTACCGAAATAACCCCTTCAGTCCTACCAAAGGTTGGTTTTTAGACATAGCAACTACACACTATTACCGCAAGTTTGGTAGTTTGTTCAATTACAAAGAGATACAAATCGACTTTCGCAAATACTTTAAAGTAGGAGAAAAGGATTTTTTTGGTGTACAAGCCTTGATTCATAGTACGGTTGGTGATGTCCCTTTGCGAGAGTTGCCTCGTTTGGGAGGTCCTAATATGATGCGTGGTTATTTTATGGGGAGGTATAGAGACAAACAAATGTGGGCGACACAAGTAGAGTATAGAAAACCCTTTCTGAAAAATCTCTTGGTAGGAGCATTATTTTCTTCTGTGGGGGTTGTTGCTCCTGAGTTTGGTATGATGAGAATGAATGATTTGCGTTATGCTCATGGCATAGGGTTGCGTGTATTGGTCAATAGAGCTAAGAATTTGTATGCACGGTTTGATTTTGCAATGAGTACGCAAGGCGACAGTGGATTTTATTTCCGCATAGCAGATGCTTTCTAAACCAATAAGTTGTGTGAGTATCAAAACCACAATTACATCATAAAATCCGCCTTTAATAAGCACAACAAACGTATATTTGTCTTCCCCGCCCGATTTACCATTGAGCATTATTATCATTAATACAAAAATTTACTGAGAAAGTAAACAAAGCAAAAGTTTAAAATTCAGCAACTTTTTATATTTTTACGTCATAAAAATCTTTATCTACTTTTTAGATAGATACATGATTAAAGTTTTTTTCAAAAAATTGCGTATAAAATATCTTTTCAATTCATTTCAAAACACATAAAACGTATGAAAGTAAACATGAAAATTTTTGCTTTAAATTTATCCAAAATCTTGATTTTTATAATGATAGCCTTAGTCAGTATCAATACAGGCTGTAAAAATAAGCAAAAAGAAGCGGAGAAAAAGGCAGCCGCAGAGCGTGCGGCAAAAATAGCACAAGCTAAGACAGATTTGCAGGCTTTGTTAGCGGATAATAATAAAAGCCCAGAAGAATTAGAAAAGGACTTAGCTCGTATCAAGGCAATGGGACTTGATGACCCTGAAGTACGAAACTTGGTCAAACAGGTAGAAGAGAAAATTAGCAAGAAAAAAGCAGAAATAGCGGAAGCAAAGCGCAAAGCAGAGGAGGAGGAAAGACGAAGAAAAGAAGAGGAAGAAAGGCAAAAACCCGCTAAGCTCAGCCTCAATGACTATTTTAGTAGAATTATCGCTTCTAACAATGCCAACGAAGCTAACAACTATATCACAGAAGCTCTTAAATTATTTGCTTCTCCAGAAACGCCTGTTTTGATAGCAATTGGAGTTTTTGGTGGAGAAAAGGATTATGATAAGCCAACTACAATCAAAAAATATTTGGAGTATCTCAAAGACCAAAAGAAAAATCTGAACAATATTGAAAATATTGCTTATGATAATAATGGGAAAATCAAAGAGTTAGAACTGATGAGAAAAAAATAAATTCTTATATCCCCCTTTGTCATTTGAATAAATTACACACAAAATTCGAAACCTAATGAAAATGATTAGAAAGCAAATTTTTGTATTCATTATATCTTTATTGGGATTAACAGCAAGCGTATTAGCGCAACCCGAACTTAGTCCTGAAAGAAAATTAGCAGTGGACTCCTTGGCTTTGGAAAAAGTCAAAGATTTGAGTAAATATATTAGTATGATTGGAGATAAAAAAACTCCTTTTTCTGAAGCAAATCGCGCAATAGACAGAGCGATGGAGCTATTCATGGAAGGTAGCCAAATGGGTGTTTCCTCTGTCAATCGCAAGGAAATTAAGTATTATCCTGTACGCAAATATTTGGAAAGATTGATGGCTTTGAACTACCAAAAAGTAACTATTTCTTGGTATAATATCCAATATATTAGTGATTTGCAACGACAGCCTGACGGAAAATATGTAGGGGTCATTACTATTTATCAGAAGTTTGAGGGAGTTACCAAAGAAGGTATGAAATACGTAGATACTACCAAAAAGGACATTACAGTTTATGTGGAGCGCAAAAAAACCCAAATCAATGGACGGGAGATTGGGTATTGGGACGTAATGTTGGGTGATATTAGGGTAAGTGAAACCAAACGAGGATAATCTCCACAGAATAAGCAGGTAGTTATTCCAAGAATCTTTCTAAAAAGATTATAGCCTCTTGCTTTGAAAGTTATATTATAAATTCCATTTCTCAAAGAAATGGAATTTATAAGCCTATTTTATATAACAATTTAATGTGCTTTTCTACAACTTTGGAAAAAGATTGCTATAATTTGAATCGCTACTTAGTAAATATCCAACTTTATCAAATCTTGTACATCTATCATGCCTACGGGTTTGCCATTGTCCGCAACTACGATATTATCAATTTCTTTTTTCTTAAAAATTTGATGCGCTTCTTGAAGTAGAGCCGTTGGTGTGATGGTGATAGGCAGATTAAATTGAAAATCAGTGAGTTTCTTTTGAAGAACGCTCTCGCCTTGAGTTTGTAAGTTGCGCCTCAAGTCTCCATCAGTAAATACTCCAATCAGTTTTTGGTTTTCATCAATGACGGACACCGCTCCAAAACCAGACTTGCTCATTTCTACTAAGGCATCCAACACAGAATGAGAAAGATGAATAGTAGGATTATTGGTTCTCATCACCTCATTGACTCGCATTGTCATAAGTTTGGTATGCTCGATGAACTGCTGTGTGCCAAGTGTGGTGAAGTTATTTTCTGTCAAGGACTTCATTACTTTCCAAGGTACGGTACAAGTGTGTACACCTGCATTAATGGCATTTCTTACGTGTTCGGCATGGCGCACAGAAGAAAACATGATTTTGGAGTTATAACCGTAATAATTTACTGCTTGTACGCACTGTTCCACCAAAGCGAGCGCATCGTGTCCTTGGTCTTGCAAACGACCGACCAAAGGGCATACGTAGGTCGCACCCGCCGCCATCGCCATATAAGCCTGTTGTAAAGTATAAACCAAATGGACATTGACCATTAGGTTTTCATCTACTAATTTTCTACAAGCGGCAACACCGTGAAGAGATACAGGAATCTTAAAAACCGTAGTCTGAGGGTCTAAGCCCAACGCCAACAATCTGTGTGCTTCATTGACGATTTCATCTACGCTTTCTCCCAAAGCCTCTATTTGTAGGATAGGCACCATCTTCGCCAATTTTAGAATCATAGCATCTATGTCTGTGATACCTTCCCTGTGCATGAAGGTAGGGGTAGTAGTTAGCCCTGTTAAAAAGCCTAATTTGAATGCCTCCTCGATTTCTTTTATATCAACAGAATCTAAGTAAAGTTCCATTTTTTGAGTTATGAGTTATAAGTTATGAGTTATTGTCGTAGTTTATTTTGAGTAGTATTGCTGCTGTATGGGCAAGGGTACTTTCTTTAAAATAAACTACGCATAAAAAAAATTGCGTGCAAAGTTAATGGGTATTTTCGAAAGATTAAATTTTGGAGATGAAAGTTTTAACGTTTTTGATTGTTTTTCCAAGTTTGTAACAATGCCAGTGCGTCGCTTACTTTGTGTTCAATAAACTGATAATCTTTGCGTTGTAATACATCTTTGGGGAATAATTGCGACCCCATTCCTACACAATTTACTCCCGCATTAAACCATTCTTCTATACTTTCTTGGGTAGGGCTTACTCCCCCTGTTACCATTGTACTTGTCCATGGCATAGGAGCTTTGAGTGCTTTGATAAAAGAGGGTTTGAAAACTTCCCCTGGGAATACTTTGACTATTTCCGCGCCTAATTCTTCTGCTTTGGAGATTTCGCTAAGTGTGGCACACCCAGGCACCCAAAGGATTTTTCTTCGGTTACAAGTATGAGCAGTTTCTTGGTGGAGAATCGGAGAAACTACAAAATTAGCTCCTGCTTGGATATAAATAGCGGCTGTGCTTGCGTCCATAATCGTGCCTACGCCCAATATCATTTCAGGAAAGTGCTTCATCGCATATTTGTTAAGCTCGGCAAAGACTTCATGGGCAAAATCATCTCGATTGGTAAACTCAAAAACCCTCATTCCTCCTTTGTAACAAGCGGCTAATACTTCTTTGCATACCTCAATATCACGGTGATAGAAAACAGGAATAATGCCTATTTCTTCCATTTTCAAAAAAACATCAATTCGTCTAAAGCGTGCCATGATTGTAGGATTGGTTTAGTATAATGTGAAAAATTATTTCAATCTTATATTCTTGGAATGAATTGCGCTATACCTTTTTGGTAGGCTATTCTAATTCCAAATCACTAAAATTCAATGATTGTAATTTGACTCTACCTTTGGTATTTTGCTCATATTCCCACTCAGGGAAGATTTGACTCTGGAGTTTTAGTTTTTTGCTATCCAGTAATAATTCGCCTACTTGTTCTCGTTCATTGTAAAACCGTTCTTCTCCCACTAATGAGTCTATTCTAATCGTATAAACAAAAACAGCTTTGTTGCCTTCCATAGGTTTGATATTCTTGATAACCAACCAAAAATCTATCTTCTTTTTGCTTGGCAAGCGCAATTTTCCTATAAATCTTTGTTGGATATTGGGCAAGCTACTCATTTCAGGAATATTGTTGCTACTGTTGAGGGTAGTATTTCTTGGGGAAATACCTGAAAACAAGCTACTTATTTTGTCTTTTAAAAATACAAAACTTAAAAATATAGCTACGAATAAAGTAGTCCAAATCAATATTTTTTTGAGAGGGAAAGCAAAATGGGTAGTGGAAGTTTTTGCTTTGTCCATTTCTTGAATATCGCGTATGATTTCTGCAACTTCTTTGTAGGTTTCCGCAGAACTCCCCGTAGAAGTTTTTTTGATAATGTCCGCCCATTTATTATCACTTACCTGTGCGATAGCCTGATAAGCAGTTTTTCCTGTAAACATTTCTAATAATATCAAACCAAAATCTTTGATATTTTGGCGTTGGCGTTGGTTGATATTTTCTGTAATTTCCAGTCCAGAAGCTACTAATTTGCACTCATCAGTGCTTGAGCTGATGATGATATTTTTGGGCTTTAATGTTTTATACCAAATATTACGAGTGTGTATATATTGCAAAGCTTCCAATATTTGTATCGCATAACGCTTGATATTGGTTTTGGTCAGTGGCAAAGCCGTAGAAAGCATTTTTCCATCTAAATACTCTGCAATATAATAAATTTTAGGCTCACTTTCTTCGCTGATAGCCAGCACTTTGGCTATGTGTGGGTGGTCTAATTGGACGATTGCCTTACATTCTGCAAAAAATTTGTTGCGCTCGTATTTGTCTGATGCGTATTGTTCCTTGATTATTTTGCGTGTTTTTCTGCCAAATTCTGGATGTTGTATTTCCTCTAATTGGGTAACTTGTTCCAAACCAAGTAGTTTGATGACTCTTGTTTTTTGGAGTTCTCTATCAATCCACTCGATTACTTGAGTTTCTGACAAGCCTGATTGTTTGGCGATTTTGATAATTTCATTGCGATTTGCGTCTGATATATTCTTTTGCTTGTCCAATATTTCTACTATCAATTTTTGTATTTGGTTGGAGGCACTGTCTTGGAATTGCTTTTGGTAGTGTAATAATATACCTGCGGAAATTTCTTGGATTGCCTTCACGTCTTCGGTTAGTTGGAAGATTTTATCGCCTCCAAACTGCTGTTGGAGCAAAATAAGCAAGGCAGAGTTATTGAGTTTTTCACCAAGTAAAAAAATGCGTTGGGTAGGAAAACCAACTTGGACTCTATCTTGTAAAGTCCTCATTTTGTTTAAAATAAAAGTAGCGTCTATGAGTAGTTCGTCAGCTTCTTGTTTACTTAGTGTCGCACTGCCCGCATAGCCATCAGGAAAGGTCAGATGCACATTGACTTCGGACTTGAGTTTCAGCGCATTCATCCAATCGCGCGCTGAGGCAGAGATATATTTTTGTAATTCTACTTTTTTGCTCGTTTCATCATGTAATAGCGAACTGAAAGAATTTTGTAAAGCCCTTGAAAACAGATGGTTGGCGATGATTTCGCGCCCTTTATTCTCATCAAACTCATAAATTTTTTCGCTGTACTGGTCATTATCACTGATGACGTTAAATTCTATGCTACTTTTGCCCAAGCTATCTACTACGGCTATTTTTGAGAACGTATTGTAATTCAGCTTAATAGATTTTGCTAAAGAAACTTCTTGAATAATTTTGAAACGCCTTTTGGTCAGAAAATCCTTTAATCGGTCTTTTGCCTTGTTGCTACAAGCGTCAGGCAGTGTGAGTATAACAGGTATAGTATCTGGCTGATATACAGTAACTTCGCTATATTTTTCTTTGAGACGGTCTAAGACATGAGTGATGATAGTGGCTAAGGCATAATGACTACCGTATAAAGAAAAGGTAATATTTCCTTCTATTTGTTGGAAGTAATTGCCAAAAACGACCCGACCTTGAGCAGTTTCATACTCGTTTTTGCTAATTGGATATACGATGCTGTCATTTTTTACCTCAAAATATAGGGGAATTAACGTTAAGCCATCTACTTCCAATAGTTGGATTTGCCCATCTTGCAGTATTGCTCCTGCGAAAAAGTCCTCTGTGAAAATGAGGCTCAGTACTTTTGACATGAGAGATTGTATCTAAATTAGAAAAATTACTAATTACAAATTAAGAACTAAAAATACAAATTTTCCTTCAATTGGCTATTGGAAAAATTATTTCTGCGGAAGATAATAAAAGCCTGTCGAGTCTTTTTCCAAAAAATGATTGACTTTAGAGAAGATGTTTTCTATGGATTTGTCTGTATCAATAACATACAATACTTTGGTTTTGACATCATAAGAGAGCATATTGACTACTCCATAATCTTTAATCAAGAAAATCACATCATTTTTGCCAGCCGCTATTTCCTTACGCCTATATTTGCTAATTTCTATCTCTTTTGTACCCATATAGAAGATTTTTTTCCCTTCTAAAATACGTTGGACATTACTTTGGTAATCTCCTGTTTTCATCAAAAGGATACTATCATTGCTGATTTCTATATCCATCATGAGCTTGAGCGGGTTGCCTGAAGAGTCAGAACGAAAATATTGGTATTTTCTTAGGCTATCTCCCTGTTTTTCAATAGTAAGATTAAAGTAAAACTTGTCCATATCTAAAGGACTTCCCCACATATAGCGAAATGCCTTGCCTTGGTAAGAATGTGCAACTTGTTGGCTTTCAGTAGAACACGAAATAATAATCAGAATATTAAAAATAAATAGATATACAAAATTTTTCATTTTGATTTTACAGTTTGCTTTATAACTTTCCTTTAGCTCTCTTTCTTCGGGCGACCTCTTTGGTGATAAGACCGAGTTCGCGACTACTTTGCCCTGCGACGGAGGTATTTTCTGCCGCTCTACGGAAAAGATAAGGCATGACAGATTTCAAAGGTCCATAAGGAACGTATTTGGCTACATTGTATCCTGCCTTCGCTAAGTTAAAAGAAATGTGGTCGCTCATGCCAAACAACTGAGCAAACCATACTCCTGGGTCATTCTTGGCGATGTGGTGTTGCTCCATGAGTTTTACTAAGAATAAGCTACTCTGCTCGTTATGTGTACCCGCACAAAAATCTATCATTGCTTTATTTTCTATACAAAATACTAAAGCGTCATTAAAAGCCTTATCTGTAGATGATTTATTGGGTTGGATAGGGTCAGCATAGCCCAAATCTTTAGCTCTGGCGCGCTCTTTTTCCATGTAAGCACCCCTTACGATTTTTGCTCCTATGCGAAATCCCTTTTCTAATCCCATCTCTTTGGCTATCTTGAGTTTGCCCAAGCCAGCTAAGGTGTAGAGTTGGTAGGTGTTATAGACAATAACTTTTTCTCGGTTATACTTTGCCATCATTTGGTAAGCAAGCTCGTCTATGGCATCTTGAATCCATGTTTCTTCCGCATCTATAAATATTTTTACATTTTGTTGATAGGCAGTTTTGCAGATGTTGTCCACCCTTTGCACCAGTTTGGCGAACATTACTTGCTCTTCGGCACTTAGTAAAATAGTAGGATTGTTTAATGAAAGAGAAACCTTTTCTAATAATTCCAAAGAAGCTAACCCTGTGGTTTTGAACACACTGAAGGGAATAGAATCGTGATGACTTGCCGCTTTATGGATAGTCTCCATTGTTTCTTTTTCTGTTTCGTCAAATGCTTCTTCTGTTTTTTCACCTTCGACCGAATAGTCCAAAATCGTTCCTACATGGTATCTGAAGAGCATTTGTACTGTTTTTTCACAATCTTCTACATTTTCTCCCCCACAAAACTGTTTGAATAAGGTTGTTTTTAGTAAGGGGTCTATTGGAAGACCTGTTTTTAGTGCAAAGCGAATTAGTTTTGTACCACTATTGACTAACCAATTTCGATTGATAGAGGCAAATAAAAGATAACTTTTCCACAAATCTGTATCTGATTTGTAGGAAAAGGCTACGTGAGTGTCCTCGAAAGAAATATCATTATGTATTTTTTTTTCAGATACAATAGACTGACGCACATTCATAATTCTCACTATTTTATATTTTCTAAATATATGCTAAATTCTAATACCTAAATAGTTAAAAGGAGTGATTTGTTTTAATTCTTCTTTAACTTCTATGCGAATATCGAGATTATCGACAAAATTGCTAATGACTTCTGCTGTTATTTTCTCACTTTTTCTTGTCAAAGCCTTCAAGGTTTCATAAGGTTGGGGGTAGCCCTCTCTTCGCAATATATTTTGGATAGCTTCTGCTACTACTGCCCAGTTGTCTTGTAAGTCCTCATTGATACGTTCTTGGTTCATTTCCAATTTATTAAGTCCTTTGAGCAAGGATTTGAAGGCAATGACAGTATGTGAAAAAGGGATTCCTATATTCCTCAATACGGTAGAGTCTGTCAAATCTCTTTGCAAGCGAGAAACGGGCAATTTTTCGGCAAAAAAACTAAAAAGAGCATTGGCTATGCCAAGATTCCCCTCCGCATTTTCAAAGTCTATAGGATTGACTTTATGAGGCATGGCAGATGAGCCAACTTCTTTAGGATTAATCTTTTGCTTAAAATAACCCATAGAAATATACGTCCATATATCTCTGGAAAAGTCTATGAGTATAGTATTGATGCGACGCAAGCTATCACACATTGCCGCAAAATTGTCATAATTTTCTATTTGGGTAGTGAGCAGAGAGCGGTGCAAGCCCAGTACATCATTCACAAAATTGTCAGCAAAGGCAAACCAATCAATATGAGGATAGCTTACCAAATGAGCATTCATATTTCCAGTAGCTCCGCCAAACTTAGCACTGTAAGGAATATCTGCCAAATGTGCGATTTGCTGTTGTAGTCTATACACAAAAACTCCCAATTCTTTGCCCAAGCGGGTAGGGGAGGCGGGTTGCCCATGTGTAAATGCAAGCATAGGCACATCTGCCCACTGCTTAGTAAAGTAAGACATTTTTTCCACTAAATCACCGTATAATGGATTGAAAACAAGGTGAATAGCCTCTTTGAAAAGCAGGGGAATTGCTGTATTATTGATGTCTTGGGAGGTCAATCCAAAATGGACAAATTCTTGATGTTGGGCAATTCCTAATTTTTCAAATTGTTCTTTGATAAAATACTCTACGGCTTTTACGTCGTGATTAGTAACTTGTTCGGTGGCTTTGACTTTTTGGGCATCCTCCAAAGAGAAGTTTTCATAAATCCCACGTAATGAGGAGAAAAGCTCACTGTCAAAGTTGGAAAGTTGGGGCAGGGGTAATTCACATAAAGCGATAAAATACTCGATTTCGACCCTTACCCTATACTTTATCAGTGCGTATTCGGAAAAATAATCTGCAAGTTGGTTCACTTGCTTCCTATACCTACCATCTACGGGAGAAATCGCAGTTAAAGTGTTCAGATTCATTTATTTCTTTTGACTTGCTTTGAATAAAATTTGTTTTTCCTCTGTGGTGAGGGATTCATAACCATGCGCTGATATTTTGTCCAAAATCGCATCTATGTCTTCTTGGGAGGGATTGGGCGAATAAGCACCTTTGGATTTATGACTACTTGTTTTTTGATTGTTTGCCTTCGCATAATTGGTCTTAGGGGTCGTTCTTTTTCTAAAAAGATTACTTGCCCAATTCAACAGATTCATCACGGGCATACTCCAATCTCTTCCTTTTTCATATTGTTTTACAAAAATATAACCTATCAGTACGCCCCCTATCTTGGTTACATTGGTAGCCAAACCCGCATCGGAAGAATAGGAAGCTACCCCGATTAAAGACAAAAGCACAATAGCCGCCGCAATATATACTATCTTGATAGCACCAAACAACAGCAGATGTAGCTCTAAACGAGGACGATAAGTAGCCGCACCAATGACGACTCCATACATAGCCGCATCCGAACCGATAATGCCAAGCTCAGGATTTAATTTTACAAAATAAGGAATCGTATTAAAACACAATAGTTGTAATAAGCCTCCAACTATTCCCCCAAAAATATATAAAGCTATCACCTTACTATTACCCAAATAGTCCCTCACTATGACACCAAACCAATACAAAATCAACATATTAAATAAAATATGCAAGGGGTTTTGATGAGTAAAAAAATAGGTAAACAATGTCCATGGTCGCCAGATAAAATCACCAAATTCTGCTGGCATATAAAAAAATTGTGTAAATTCGGAAAAACTCTTCCCTTGACCGATTACCACCATTACGACCCATACCAGATTGATAACTGCGAAAATAATGATATTCAGCACAATAATCTGCATAAGTGCATTATTGGGCTTTCTCCATACGTCTTTGAATTCTTGTGTTAAAGCGTTCATAGTTTTATATTCAGCGTGTCATTTTTTTGTAAAATTATCTATCTAACTCGTTTTAGCCCCCAATATTTGATTAAAATGAAGGCAAATAACATTCCGCCTAAGTGGGCTGTATGAGCTACATTATCTCCTGCTTTTTGAATTATCTCTGCATAAAGCTCGTACATACCATACAAAGCTACAAAATATTTTGCTTTTATTGGAATAGGAGGAAAAAGTAACATCATCTCTACATTGGGGAAAATTAGTGCAAATGCCATTAATATACCAAATACAGCCCCTGAAGCTCCTATTAATTCTATAGAAGTTTTTGCATAATAAATAGCTTCTGCTACTTCTTTTGTTTGTTCTATAAGCGCAAAACTATTAGGGCTTTCTTCAAATTCATTAGTAAGTTCAAATATAGCTTCAGGCTTAAACATATAGCCATATTTACTCATTAATACAGTAAAATCACTTGGATTTGGATGAGCTACATAAGCCGTAATTATATCTTTGAGTTGGGAAATGTCCCAATAATTGACACTTGTATATAAAAGACTTGCGCCAAATCCACAGATAAAATAAAAAATCAAGAATCTCTTAGAACCCATATAGTTTTCTAACAAGGGTCCAAAAAAGAACAAAGAGAGCATATTTCCAAATATATGTCCGAAATCTCCATGTAAAAATAAATGAGTAAGTATTTGATAAGGAGCAAATTCATTAGAGAATATATAATGAAGTCCAAAAATTTCTGAAAAATCTATTTTTAATAAGATTCCTAACAGAAAAATACCAAAATTCAAAAAGAGTAAATTCCTTACTACTGGAGTTATTTGTATCATATTGTCTAAATAAATGAATGGATAAAAAGCCTTGTCATTGCAAGGTAAGAAAATTATTCCCAATCAGTTTGAAAAGAAAATTCACTAACTAAAACAGTATGTAACCATTTTAAGTTGGTAAATTTGAGAAAAAAAATTGTAAAAAAATATTAAATCTTAAAGCAAAGCCTCAATTTTTATCTTTATCAATCGTGAAACTGCTTTTTTCTCTTACTTTTCTATACCAACGTATTCAGGCTTTTAGTCTTGATGTGGTTGCTGGCTCTTGTGTAAGTAGCTTATTTATAGCACGTTACTTGGAAGTAGAATTGAGTGTTTTTGTACTATTTGCGTTGGGGAGTGCTACTTGGGTTATTTACACCATTGACCATCTTGCCGATGCCCAAAAGTTGAAAGATAAGGCAATTAGTTTGCGTCATCAGCTTCATTATCGATACCGAAAAATATTATTTGCATTGATACTATTTGTAGTTTTAGCAAATAGTATCAATCTGTTTTATTTGCCTTTGCCTATTCTAAAAGCAGGATTGGGAGTAGGCGGAGGTGTATTATGTTATTTCTTACTGCTCAAATTAGCAAAAGGAGAGCCTTCGCTTTTCAAAGAACTCACTATTGCGATGATTTACGTAGTGGCGATTTTCCTTGCACCTCTCACCTTGTATGCTCAGGCTTGGCATTGGGGAGTAGGTGTATTATTGGTAGAGTATTTTCTCTTAGCAATGATTAATTTATTAGAATTTTCTGTGTTTGAGGCAGAAATTGACGAATTAGAAAACCACTCTTCGGTAGTTAGAAAATTGGGCAAAATGCAGGTGAAGAATGGCATAAAAATGGCGATTGTCTTGCTTCTATTTATTATTTTTTATATTTTTTTCTTTTATAAGTTTGATTTTACTTTATTTTTTGTTCAAACACAAATCTGTATTTTGGTGATGTTGTTTACTTTGTCTATCATTATTATTTTTCCTTCTTTTTTTAAAAAAAACGTGAGGTATCAATACTGAGCGGTATATTTTTTGTGGGGCTTGGAGAGTTGTAAAAATAGCGTTTATTTTGGGTTTTCCACAACTTACAAAATGGACACCATCTTC
>JALOMS010000396.1 GCA_025455345.1 Thermoflexibacter sp.
CTAATAGGCATACTGACCCCTATTCTTATTACTACAGGATTAAAAGCCAAAAAAGCAAAGGATTTTATCAAACCCAAACAAGCAAAAGAGCTAATTTTTGATAAAATAGAAGTACGTAAGTGGATTTTGTTTATAGGCATTATTTACTTGGTGATTGCTTTTTTGCCCCAATCCAATCCTGCATTTTTTAATCATACCATTTGGGTCTTACTCTTATTCATTGAGTTAGCACAAATTTTTCTGCAAAAGTTTTACCACCCATATCGCATTATTTGGACAGAAGAAGAAATTACTTTACTAAATAACAACTCTAAAACCATTAAATTCAAAGATATTTATGAAATCAAATATCATTCGTGGAGCGATACATTGGTACTAAAAGCAGGAGAGTTTAATTTTTTACAATTTCAACTTTCCTCTTTGAGTGAAGAAAAACAGGAATTGTTGTTTAAAAAGTTAGCTGATTCTGTAAATTTGAGCAAGATAGAAATATCTAAAGCTATCAAGGACAAATTCCTAAATCCTATACTCATAAAAACAACGAATTAAGATATGTATCTATTCTCACTCCTAACTTCTAATTTCTAACTACTAAAAAACAATGCTTACCAACGACGACATCGCAGAGGCTTTCAAACTCACCGCTTCACTCATGGACTTGCATGGAGAAAACTCTTTCAAGGCAAAGTCTTACAGCAGTGCAGTTTATCAAATAGAAAAATCGGAAATAAATTTGGCGGAAAAAAACAAAGGCGAAATTGTAAGCGCGGGCATATCCGAAGGCATGGCAAGCAAAATCATAGAGCTTGCCCAAAAAGGAATTTTTAGCGAACTCCAGCAACTCATGGACAAAACCCCGAAAGGCGTATTGGAAATGCTCTCTATCAAGGGATTAGGAGGAAAAAAGGTAAAAACTCTTTGGGACGAACTCAAAATAGAAAGCATACACGAGCTATTAGAAGCGTGTAATGCTGGCAAGGTCGCACAAATCAAGGGCTTCGGGGAGAAAACCCAAGAGGCTATTATCAAAGAGATTTCCTTCCGAACTGCCAATGCAGATAAAATGCACTATGCAGACGCTGAACTGATTGCATTTGCTTTGGAAAATGCCTTGAACAATGTCGATACAGTTGAAAAGGTGAGCTTGGCGGGGCAAGTCCGTAGGCGAATGGAAATAGTTGATTTGATTCAATTAGTAGTAGCTACTCATAGTTTTGGAAGTGTTTCCCAATTTCTAAGTGAGCATCCTAAACTGATTCCTAATGAAAAAATAAGTAGTCCTTTTGCATGGAGAGGTTTTTGGAAAAACGAAGACGGATTATCCTCTTTGAAAGTAGAAGTAAAATTTACTACGGCTCAAAACTTTGTCAATCAAGTATTTGTAAATTCTGCCTCCGAAAAACATTTGACTCAGCATATCCAAGGGAAAAATCTTTGGCAAACAGCTAAAAATCAGCAGTTCCAATCAGAAGGAGAAATTTATCAAACTTTGCAACTGCCCTATATTGAGCCTGAACTAAGGGAAGGGACATTTGAGTTTAGCCTGACCTCCTCTCCTAACCTATTGGAAATGAGTGATTTAAAAGGCTGTTTGCACAATCATTCCACTTATAGTGATGGGAAAAATTCCTTATTGCAAATGTCCCAAGCGTGTATAGACATGGGGCTGGAGTATTTTGGAATTTGCGACCATTCGCAAACTGCTTTTTATGCCAATGGACTTACAGAAGAAAGAGTAATCCAACAGCACCATGAAATAGAAAAACTCAACCAACAATTAGCACCTTTCAAAATCTTCAAAGGCATAGAATCTGATATTTTGCCAGATGGTAGGTTAGATTATCCCGATGATATACTAAAAACTTTTGACTTTATCGTGGCTTCTGTTCACTCAGGTCTAAAAATGGACAAGGAAAAGGCTACTGCTCGCCTTATCAAAGCCATAGAAAATCCTTATACAAGCATTTTAGGACATCCTACGGGTCGTTTGTTGCTTAGGAGAGAGGGATATCCTCTTGATTTTGAGAAAGTTATAGACGCATGTGTGGCTAATCAAGTAGTTATAGAGATTAATGCAAGTCCTTGGAGATTGGACTTGGACTGGAGGTGGGTACATATAGCCATTGAAAAGGGCGCAATGCTAAGTATTAATCCAGATGCTCATGAAATCGCAGGACTGAAAGACATGTATTATGGTGTTTGGGTAGCGCGTAAGGGCGGCGCAACTCCCGCTCATATTCTTAATACCAAGTCTCTCAAAGAGATAGAATTATTTTTTGCCAATAAAAATAATTGATACCTGTCGAACTTCTTAGATTAGTGTTTTAATGCCCGTCATTTCTTCGCTCATTGCCCATAATCTTTGGAGTGCCTCAGCATGATAAGCAATGGCTTTTGCTTTGATAGATTTTTTGTCATTAAAGTACAAACCTGTTTTGCCCTCTACGTCCTTAGAGCTTGCGAGCCAGAGAGAGGTTTGCGCTCCTTTTTCAGGACTTCTCAATGACCATGCAAACCACTTAAATGCCCAAGCAATGAATCCTGTACTGTTATTTCCAAAATTAGTGGCTACTGCCCCAGGATGCAAAGCATTGCTTGTAATATTCGTCCCTGCCAATCTGCGCGCTAACTCATTGCTAAACATGATATTAGCTAACTTAGATTGGCTATATGCCTTTAATCCACTGTATCCATTGCGGAGATTCACATCTGTCCAGTAAATATCTCCTATTTGTTGGACTTGGGAAGCAACATTGACTATACGTGCAGAAGGAGCGGCTTTCAGGCTGTCTATCAACAAATTAGTAAGTAAAAAGTAGGCAAGGTGATTGACTGCCCAAGTCATTTCTATGCCATCAATACTCTCTTGTCTTTCAGAAAGCATTACACCCGCATTATTGACGAGTACGTCTATGACAGGTATTTCATTTTTGATTTCTTGGGCTAATTCTTTGATTGCCGCTTGGGAGGATAAGTTGCAGATTTTGACAGAGATATTTGTATTATTTGACTTGTTGATGATTTCTTGGCGAGCGGTCTCAGCCTTGTCTTTATTGCGACAAACCATCACTATTTTTGCACCCAACTTAGCTATTTCCAAAGCAGTTATATATCCTATCCCTGAATTTGCCCCTGTAATAAGAACAGTTTTATTTTTCATTTGCTAAAATATTTGATAATAAAGGAATTATATACAATTCATTATTAATTACTTGCCAACATTACTTTGGCTTTTTTCATGCTCTCGACTATTTTTTCTCCAACTTTATTGATTTGTTGTTTTTCTTTTTTTAGATAAGATTGTATTTCATCTTCCTTCATTCCATCGTAAGTAGTTTTGTGATTTTGCATCCAACGCATCATCGCTTGGTCTGCGTCTTCTAAGGCTTTGACTACTTTGTGTATCTCTCTTATTTGTTTTTCATCTACAATGTTCCCTTCTTGGAGTCTAATTTTCAACTCTCTTTTGAGGTGCAAAATAGTGCTAATAGAGGGCATAATCGAATCGTGCATAGACATTACTTCTTGCTGTAAATTCATAATAGCGATACAAGTCTGTCTGTCTGTGGCTGTCCTGTGTTCATTTTCTGTTTTTTGACTAATACATGACATCAAATACAAAAGTGAGGAAAACAAAACGTAATTTACAAAGTAGTTATGTTTCATTGAGATAGATTAAAAGTTTTGCAATTTTTCACAAAATTATGCAAGAAGTTTAGATAAATTGAAAACAAAAATACATAAATTGCTGAGAGTTTTAAGTAAATTAGCATTTTTTAACAATCTCATAATCATTGACTTATATGAAATATTACCTTGTTTTTTCTCTTTTACTTTTTATGTTTTTATCCTGTCAAGAGACCTCACAAACGACAGAAAAGCAAACAAATGATAGCCAAACAGATAGCATATCACAAGCAACATCTAATATTACAAGCATGAAAGCAGAACTTTTGTTAGACGCAAAGGCTTCCTTGGGAGAAGGAGCTTTGTGGAATATCCAAACCCAAGAATTGTATTGGATAGACATAGAAAATGAGTTATTACATCTATATAATCCAGCCAATCAGCAAGATAGAGCTATCAAATTAGGTAAAAAAGTAGGCACAGTTGTTCCTACGCAAGATGGCAATGCTTTAGTAGCCTTGCAAGATGGCATTTATGAAATAGATTTAAAGACAGAAAAGAAAAAATTGCTTGTAGAAAGACCCGAGAAGAACTTTCCCAATAATAGATTCAATGACGGGAAGTGCGACCCCGCAGGGAGATTTTGGGTTGGTACGATGTCTATGGAAGGAAAACCTAAAGTTGGGAACTTGTTTTGCTTTGATAATGAAGGAAAAATCAAGCCAATCTACGACAGTGTTAGTATCTCCAACGGCATAGTTTGGTCTTTAGATAGTACCAAAATGTTTTATATAGACACGCCTACGAAAGAAATCAAAGAGTTTGATTATAACATACAAACAGGAGAGGCTTCATTTAAAAAAGTAGCCGTGCGAATCCCTGAAGGTACAGGCTATCCCGATGGAATGACGATAGATAATGAAGGAAAGTTATGGGTTGCTATGTGGGAAGGGTATGGTGTACTGCGTTTTGACCCCGAAAATGGAGAACTTTTGATGAAAGTAGAAGTCCCAGTAGCGAGAGTAACTTCTTGCGCTTTTGGGGGAGAAAAATTGGACATACTTTATATCACTACGGCAAGTATAGGTGCAAAAGAAGAAGAACTAAAACAGTATCCCTATACAGGAGGGCTTTTTATGATAAAAACGGGACACACAGGCATTCCTAATTTTGCTTATAAAGGTAAAAAGAAAAAGATGAGCATAGGTTTTTGACAAATATATTTTTTAAGTTTTATTTCGCATTTGTTTGTTTACTTATTTGGTTCTCTGACAATTTTTGTGATAGTGTGAGTTCCCCCCGTTAAAACGGTGGGTTAAATAAAATTAACTCATTGATTATGTTTATATAACACACCCTTTATTGACTTTCAAGAATAAACCGTTCTTTGGTTTTTTCATAACCCCACCGTTAAAACGGTGGACTGAATTTAACTCACCGTTTTAACGGTGGGGACTCATGGAACGAATATTTTTTGAATCCTAATTAAGTATATCAACAAAAATAAACGTTTTTTCAGTTCCAGACTGGAAGTCCCGTTAGGGACATAAGCTTTGTAGAAACTAAATTAAGCCCAAAATCTA
>JALOMS010000397.1 GCA_025455345.1 Thermoflexibacter sp.
CCACTATCTTGTTTGGAAATAATGGCAAAAAGTTGCGTTAAGGCTTTAAGTATCTCTTCACTCATAGAGGTTTAGTTATAAAAACACTCTGAGGAATTTTTGGTAATCCCAGATGGTTTGTTGAATATGAATTTAATTTGAAAATTAGTTTTGAATAACTAAATATAAGGGATTTCATTTGAAAGTTACACGACCCAAAATATTTACCTATAATAAAATAAGCAACAATATAAGCACAAGTAACATTAATTACAAGTAGCAAATATTGTTCTAATTTTTTCAAAAATAAGAAAAGTACAAAAAATGCCTTATTATGTATTATTTTATCAACCATAAGGCATTTTTGTTTAATAAGTCTTAAAGTCAAACGGTATATCAACCAATTCAGAGAATTCTTCACCTGCTTCTTCCATGTCTTCATCATCTTCATGATAATACCATGTAACTGATGCTCCTTCAATCGTTTCCAGCTTGGAAAGTATGTCGAGTATCAGTTTCGAAGATGCTGTGTTGAAATACTCTAACTTAAACATAAAGTTGGTTTTAGGATTCTCCTGTCCCTCATATTTTTCAAGCCAGCTCAAAATAGGTTCATAGAACTCTGCCGCATCCTCTGGAAGAGAACGACCAGAAATCTCAAACATATTATTTGACTTGTCAAGGATAATTTTTGGAGTATCCTCAGTGCCGTCGAGATAGATTGCTTCTAACATTTTTTTTATATGTTCAGTTTTAGGTTATTCGATTTTAGGTTATTGTGTTGTTTTTGGGTAAAAAATATGATAAATAATATATTTATTCAGATTCTTTATTTCTTGAAATCGTAGTTTTCAAGGAAAAAAATGTAATTTTATCATTCACTCTTTCGAAATCATAGCCCAACTTGTTGCCTGACTTGCGTGCCATGTCTATCAGACCAAGACCCGCACCGCCTTTGTCGGAGATTTTTCCGTTTTTAATGATAAATTTATATCTTTCCTTCAATCCTTCTTTGTCAAGGTCATTAATTTCTTCAAGTTTTCTTGATAAGCCATTTACTTCTTCGTTAAGCATTGCGTTCCCAGAAGTAATGACATATTCATCTTGATGCTTACCTATCATGAAGATTGCGCTATTTTTTCCGTAACTATCATCATCATAGCTGAAAGCATGTTTAGTAATATTTTGTAAACATTCTACCATGATGTTGAATACTTTACGCTTTACAGCCGCTTCTTCTCCGAAGGAATCCATATTGCGCTCTGCCATTGCCAAAACTGACTTTGTGATTTCTTGGGTAAATTCACCCTCATACACCAAGATTAGGTTTTGATTAAGCATTGCTTTATGCAAGTCATAAATATACTTCATAGACTAAAAGAATACGTTAATTGACTAAGCAGTTTTATTTTCTTTTTGCCCTATTGTCATGGACTCCTGAAAATTTGGGCTTAATATAGAAAACTTTTTTTGATAAAAAAAAACTATCTCTAAAATTTAATTCCAATCAATAGTATATCGTCTGTTTGTTTGCGATTGCCTCTCCAATTTTCAAAAGATTCATCTATGCACGCTTGCATCTCTGGCATATCTATCTCTTGATTTCCTAAAATTACATCTCTTAATTTTCTTGGAGAGTATTTCATCAAGTTATCTCCTACTCCTCCAAATTGGTCTGGTAGTCCATCGGAGAACAAATATAATTGGTCTCCTTTATTATATCCTAATTTTGTGGTAGTAAAATTCGTTCTTTTTTTATGTTGTCCCCCACCAATGGGAAATCTATCTCCTTTTATTTCTATAATTTCTTTGTTTTGTACAAAATATAAAGGTCTATGCGCGCCCGCATATTCAAATTCGTGGGTGAGCAAATTGATTTTGCAGAGTCCAATATCCATGCCATCTCTTGTCGAGGAATCTATGTCTTCTTGGCGGAGGGTTTTGGTTACTCCTTGGTCTAAAAGGTCTAATATTTCACCTGCGCTGAAATCTTCATGTTTACTTACTATATCATTTAATATAAAATATCCTATCAAGGAAATCAATGCGCCTGGTACGCCATGTCCTGTACAGTCGACGGCGGCTATATATACAATATTCTCTTGTTGGGCAAACCAAGGGAAATCTCCGCTAACTACATCTCTTGGCTTGTAATAGATGAATGAATTTGGCAAATAGGCTTGTATAATTTTTGTATCTGGGATAATTGCGCTTTGAATACGCTTGGAGTAGTTGATACTTTCTGTGATTTTTTTGTTTACATTCAGTATTTCCAACTCTGCTTCTTTGCGTTCTGTGATGTCATTAGAAACTATCAAAATAGATTCTAAATCTTTCTTTTCATTGTATTCGGGAATGGCATTGACTTGCATAGTGCGCTCTCCATAGATGGAGGGGAAAGCCATTTCCATTTTTGTTTTAGCCTTAGTTTCGCTAATTAATTTGATGATTTTTGTCCACTCCTCTAATATTTGGGGGTGTAAATCTGTATTGTAAATGGTTTTGCCCAAGAATCCTTCTGGGACTAATCCCGTAAGATTGCGAATGACGGGATTGATATAGAATACTGTGCCTTCTATATTCAATCTGGTAATGAGGTCTGGTGAGTTTTCAGAAAGTGATTGCATTTGCCCTCTCATGCGAGATTCTCTTTCTGCACGCCTTCTTTCTGTTATATCTCGTGAGTTGATGACTATCCCATTGATAGCAAGGTCTGCGAGTAGGTTGTTCCCAGTCGCTTCCAGCCATATTGTATCTCCATTCTTCTTTTTGTACTCGAACTGTGCAGTAACTTGTTGTTCTGGGAATTCCAAGAGTTGGTTGAACATATTTTGATACAGTTCTGCACTATTGGGATGCACATGAATAATATCATTTACGCCTATCATTTCTTCTGGAGTATAGCCAAGAATAGGAGTTACCGAAGGACTGATGTATCTTACTTTGCCATCATTCTCGTAGATAGTGATTACTTCTGAAGCATTTTCTAACAATACTTGCATGGTCTTTTGGGTACGCTGTACTTGTAAGATTTGCTCTTCCAAACGGGTATTAGTCCTACGCAGTTCCTCTTGAGTTGCCTCCATTTCTTCTGCATTTTGGCGCAATACCTCTTGCTGTAATTGAAGTTCTTCGCTCATTTGTTGAGATTCTTGCAACAGCATGATAGTGCGCTCATTAACCTTGATATTAGAAACGGTACGTGCGATACTTAGGCTTATTTCTTCTACAAATTTGATTTGAACGGCGTTAAACTTTTCGAAACCTGCCAACTCGACTACACCATGTACGATGTCGTCTATAATCAAAGGCACTAACAATAGGCATTGGGGGCGTTTATCTCCTAAAAGTCCAGAAGTAATCGTTACATATTCGTTTGGAATTTCTGTTCTTAAAATAGTATCTTGTTCTATGGCGGCTTGCCCTACCAAGCCTTCTGCAAATCGGAAGGAAGATTTTAAGTATTTCTTTTTGGAGTAGGCATAGCTTGCTTGGATTTCTATTACTTTCTCTCCATCTTTTTCATTTACAACATACAAAGCACCCTGAACAGCATTTAAGGTTTCTGTAATATAAGCAATGACTGCGTCAGCTAATTCATCTATGCGATTATGAGAACGCAATATCTGACCAATCTCTGCTACACCTGAAATAATCCAGTTGCGTTCATTGTCTTTTTTCTCTGCGGATTGGATACTATCTCTCATGGTAATCAGTGCGTTACCAAGCGTGTCATTTTCACTCATAGGTCTAAAATCCGCATCATAATCTCCCTCTCCTATGCGATGAGCAAAGTTAGCAGTACGTCTTAGAGCCATCACCAAACCAGCGATGGCTAATGCCATTTCCCCAATTTCATCATTGCTTTCTTTTTTGACAGAGTCAGGAAGAACCCCTTTGGAAACATAGTTTAGTGTGTTTTTAAGAGATATGAGAGGTTGGGTAAGGAATTTGGAAAACAAATAAGAGCCTGTAAATGAAATGATAATGATGAAACAACCTGAAAGCACAAAGGCAATGACTAAATAATTCAAATCCTGATTGATTTCATCTTTATCTATTTTTACTACTAAACCCCAGCTTACGGTAGGGAGATAAACCCAATTAGACAGGGTGAGTTTATCACGATAATCTTTGGCAAACCCATAACCATTCATCTTTTTGACGGCTTTCTCTAAGGCTTCAGAGTTCTCATCATCTATCAAAACACTATAAGTCAGTAAAGAATATTCTGAGTTACGAGGTTTGTTAATAAACTCTATTTTATTGCCTGAAAGACGACCTAAGATTACTTCGCCCGTCTGTCTTAAGCCCGTACTATCGCTGAGTATGTCATAAACTCTATCCATGCTAAACTCTGTAACAACGTAACCAATTAATTGATTATCATTGGTATAAATAGAGGCAGAAACTGTTAAGTAAGCCCTATCCTTTTGCGAGGGGTATAGATTGAGACTTCCGTAATAAATTCCTTCGCTGGAATTCACCCGAATCTGCTCATACTCCGAAAGCATAGTGCCTTCGAGCAGGTCTGTCTGATTTTTATTGGTTCGGTAGATAACCTTGCCTTCTCTATCGATGAGTAAAATGTTTTTGTACTGATATATCTCTTGGATTGGATAGAGGTAGGTGTCTAATTTTTTTGCAATAGATAAATAAACGCTATCTGCTATACGTGATTCATTGGCAAGTTGTACACTTTCTATTACTCTTCCACTTTCTTTGACAAGATTAATATTATATTCTAATTGTTGGAAAATAGACTCTAATTGGTTGGCTTTGAGTCCACTCATTACTTTCAAACTTTCCCAATATCTTTCTTCTATGGAGTCCTTGCTCAAGCGATAAGACAAAAAACTAATGGCAAAAACAGACAATAACACTACTGTAAGTAAGAGTGCGGTAATTTTACTGCCTATTTTGATTTCATTAAACATAGATATAAATTCTCAATCTGTGAATTTTCAGGTTTTATGATTTATATAATTAAAAGGGGACAACCAATTGTTGAAGGATTAGATAAAACAATCTTTACAAAGCATAAAAGTAGAAACTTGTTTTTCAAAATCCAATAATATTTTAATTAAAAACTTACTTCTGTTAAAAAAAGTTGATTATTGATGATTTCTACCAATACTGAGCGGTATATTTTTTGTGGGGCTTGGAGAGTTGTAAAAATAGCGTTTATTTTGGGTTTTCCACAACTTACAAAATGGACACCATCTTC
>JALOMS010000398.1 GCA_025455345.1 Thermoflexibacter sp.
GCTCTACTAGAAATACTTTATAGCCGTTCGGGTCGATAAGTCCCATGATTTGCGTTCCAAACATTGGACAGGGATCCATAAAGATGACGTCGTCGGGGTCGTCCAGTGAATCGCGCAGTGCTGCAGCTGCCGCTTGCACATTTGGAGTCGAAATGGCCAAATGATCATAGCAATTGCCCATTTCCAGTTCTTTGAGAGATTTGGAAAAGACGAGCGTCGTGGCAACACCCGAATCATTCTTCTTCTTGTTGGTATATCGCAAACAAATGACTTGCTCGTCGGCGGCAACCAGTTCCATTCCCAACTGTTCATAAAAGCTAATTTTCCTCAAACCTTGCGCCCTCTTGACCGAAAGGTTAGCTTTGAGTATAAAACTACGATAATTGCAAAAAATATTAGACAACTCTTTCTTTCTTGCAAAAATTTATCTACTATTGTCTAAATCTCACATTTATAATTTCTCATTTATTAATTTATAAAGACTATGCCTGTACGTATTGTTAAAGATAATCCTGATGAAATGGTTGTAAATGACAACTTTAGCTTTGAAGACCCTCAAGGAAATTCCCAACAAAGTGGGGGAAGTGGTGGGGGAATAGACCTTTCGTTTTTAAATGACCTGCTTGGTGGCGGTGGTGGTGGACAGAAAGGCGGAGGAGGAAGTATCTTAGACCTGCTCGGTGGCGGTGGTGGACAAAGAGGTGGGGGAAGTATTTTAGACCTACTTGGTGGTGGTGGTGGTCAAGTTAATCAAGGTGGTGGTGGCGCAGGTTTGTTAGGAGGACTGATTAATAGTTTCCTTGGCGGTGGTGGTGGACAGACCAACAGAGGTGGCGGTGGAGGTAACAATAGCTTGCTTTCTGCATTAGGGGGTATGGCTGTCAATGCTTGCATCAATTATGCAATCAATTCTTTTATGAACAAAGGCGGTGGCGGTTCGTT
The DNA here is from genome assembly GCA_025455345.1 of Thermoflexibacter sp. Lineage (GTDB taxonomy): Bacteria > Bacteroidota > Bacteroidia > Cytophagales > Thermoflexibacteraceae > Thermoflexibacter. Next base: position 943 of record JALOMS010000398.1, read on the forward strand.
TAGCAAAGGTGCGCCACCAAGTAAAGAAGATGTAGATGGGCTACTTAACGAAAGACTGAACTCCGCAGAGTTGTGTGTGAGTCTGTGGTCGCATACAGTGTTTGCCGACCAAGAACTCCAACCACAAGAAGAACAAGTGCTTAAACAATTAATAAATGATACCGTCAGCCAATTGTTCCCTTCCAGCATTGCCAATCAAAATGAGGTTCGCCAAATATTAACAGATAGAATTAATAGCCCCTTGGATTATGATGAAATAGTAGATGCCGCCAGCCAAGACTACAATTTTGCTGGGCAGTTATTCCAACAGGCTTGCTTACTGATAGCCGCAGATAGGGCTTTGGGTGGACAAGAAGATAATTATTTGGACAATTTGGGGGCAGATTTGGGCTTACAGGACAATGATGCCAATACAATTAGACAAAAATTTGGTGTTTAATACAAATACATGAATCAAAAAAAGCAGGCAGAGTTCGGAACACTGTCTGCTTTTTTTATCTAAAAAAATTTCCCAAATGCTAAAAACATAGCAAATTTGTAATAAGAATTCGCTATAAAAACTCATAACAAAAATAAATATGGAATACAGAATCGAGAAAGATACCATGGGCGAGGTCAAAGTTCCCGCCGATAAATATTGGGGAGCGCAAACTCAACGCTCTTTGGAGAATTTTACCATTGGTGGACACAAAATGCCCATAGAAGTCATCTATGCTTTTGCTATCCTGAAAAAAGCCGCCGCACTCGCTAATAACGAGCTTGGGGTACTTGATGCGGACAAAAAAGACATCATAGCCCAAGTCTGCGATGAAATCTTGTCTGGGAAATTAGACAATGAGTTCCCATTAGTAGTTTGGCAAACAGGCTCTGGCACTCAATCCAATATGAATCTCAACGAAGTCATAGCCTATCGCGCCCATGTCATATTGGGAGGCTCGCTTTTAGATGAGAAGAAAAAACTCAATCCTAATGATGACATAAACAAATCCCAATCCTCCAATGATACCTTTCCTACGGCTATGCACATCGCCGCCTATTCGTATGTAGTTGATGAAATGTTGCCTAAAGTCAAAAGCCTACGCAATACCTTAGACCAAAAAGCAAAATCATTCAAAGAAGTAATAAAAATAGGTCGTACTCACTTGATGGACGCTACACCACTCACTTTAGGAATGGAATTTTCGGGTTATGTAGCTCAAATAGATTATGGAATCAAAGCGATTGAGCTTATGCTTGACCATGTCGCAGAGTTGGCATTGGGCGGTACAGCCGTAGGAACAGGACTGAATACACCTAAAGGATATGATGTATTGGTTGCAAAAAAAATAGCCGAACTATCTGGGCATCCTTTTAGGACTGCTCCCAATAAATTTGAAGCATTGGCAAGCCATGACGCTTTAGTAGGTCTTTCTGGCGCATTGAAGCAGTTAGCGGTAAGTTTGATGAAAATAGCAAGTGATATTCGCTTGTTAGCTTCAGGACCTCGCTCTGGCATTGGCGAAATACTGATACCTGAAAACGAACCGGGTTCTTCTATCATGCCCGGCAAGGTAAATCCTACCCAATGTGAGGCTTTGACAATGGTTTGCGCTCAGGTAGTAGGAAATGATACAGCAGTAGCAATTGGAGGAATGAATGGACATTTCGAACTCAATGTATTCAAACCTGTCATTATTTTTAATGTATTGATGTCTGCTCGTTTACTTGGCGATGCGTGTGATAGCTTTGACAAGCACTGCGCCATAGGTATAGAACCCAATCACAAAGTATTAAAGCAACATTTGGAAAACTCTTTGATGTTAGTAACAGCACTGAATACCCATATAGGCTACTATAAAGCCGCAGAGATTGCCAAAAAAGCCCACAAAGAAGGCTTGTCGCTTAGAGAAGCGGCATTGGCTTTAGGGTATTTGACCAATGAGCAGTTTGATGAGTGGGTAAAGCCTGAAGATATGATAGGAAGTTTGAAATAATCAAACAAGAGAATATGCAAAGAGTAGCAAATTTTGTCAAAGTTTGCTACTCTTTTAAATCCCAAGTAATTGGTTTCTAATAAATTAAAAAATAATGGATATGGTTTTTATTTTAAAATTTTCCAACTCCCCCAGCCCGCTTTAGCAAAAAAATAGCGCAAAGAAACCCCTAATACACCTATACCATACTTCACGCTCCTACTGAAATTGATAGAAGATGCTTCTGCGAAATACTTTGTAGGGCAGGTAACTTCTCCAATTTCAAATCCATGATAAAAAATTTGTGCTATCATCTGATTATCAAATACAAAATCATCAGAGTTTTTGTGGAAAGGGACTTTTTCTAATACCTCGCGGTGATAAGCACGATAGCCTGTATGGTACTCTGACAGTTTCTGTCCCATCAGTATATTCTGGAACAAAGTCAAAAAGCGGTTTGCCACGTATTTATACATAGGCATTCCACCTTTGATTGCGCCCTTACCCAAAATACGGGAAGCAAATACTACTGGATACAACCCCTGCCCAATGATAGAAACCATCGCAGTAATGAGTTTGGGAGTGTATTGATAATCAGGGTGTAACATCACCACAATATCTGCCCCAATTTCTAAGGCTTTTTGGTAACAGGTCTTCTGATTACCACCATAACCCTTATTTTTTTCATGTTTGATAACATGATTAATGCCTAATTGCTTGGATACTTCTGTGGTATCATCTTTACTTGCGTCATCGACCAGTATCACCTCATCTACAATGTCAAACGGAATTTCGTGATATGTCTGCCCTACTGTTTTAGAGGCATTGTAGGCAGGCATGACGATGACCACTTTTTTATTTAGATACATGAGAATTGAATAAGATTAAAATTTGATGGCGCAAATATACACCAAAATTATAATTAAGAATTAATAGAAAGTTAATAGATGCATAATTGCCAATACTAACTTGAAATAGTTTTGACAAATGTAGAACTTTCTTTTATCTTTACGGACAGACAAAACACATCAAAATTATGGCACTTATAAAATCTGTAAATGGTATTAGCCCTGTTTTTGGAGAAAACTGTTATTTAGCTGAAAATGCAACCGTCGTAGGAGAAGTCATCATGGGAAATGATTGTAGCGTATGGTTCAACGCCGTTATTCGGGGTGATGTCAATAGCATTACGATTGGGAATCAAACCAATATACAAGACGGAGCAGTTATCCACTGTACTTATCAAAAAGCCAAAACAGTGATTGGTCATAGGGTATCGATAGGACACAATGCAATCGTACATGGCTGCACCCTCGAAGATGACACCCTAATAGGTATGGGGGCGATAGTCATGGACAATGCAGTAGTACAGACGGGAGCTATTATCGCGGCGGGTGCAGTAGTTTTGGAGCAGACCATCGTCGAGGCGGGGTGGCTCTATGCAGGAATCCCAGCGAAAAAAATAAAACCTGTCGATGAAAACCTTAAGGAAATGTTAAGTAGAATCGCTGGTAATTACATCATGTATGCCCAATGGTTCCAAGAAAGCGAAAATCTTGTTTAAACTTTTCTATGTAAAAACAGATGAATTAACAATCTTTTTTTTACTTTTGCTATAAGTTCAGCTTGCCCCCTTTCGTTTTAGCTATAATATATTTTATTCATTCTTTATAACCTCCTTTATTAAATTAGATTATTAAGAAACAATCCACTTTTACATGAAGTCGGAAAACGTAAATTTTATTGCGTCAAGTAGGCATACGCTCAAATACAGAATTTTACTTGCTTTTGCATTATTTTTTATTATCACGTTGGCGTTGATAGGAGTTACGCTATGGTTTGATAGAGAAGAAAGCCAAGTAGATAATATCATGGCTACTTTACACCGTATCAATCTTAGTATTAAAGAAATCAATTCTTTGGAAAAAGACTTTATTAGCTATGAGGCTATCAACCCCGAATTTTATGCAAGCAATGAGAGTAATTATATCAATCAGCATAAAGATATGTTGGGAAAACTCAAAGCAGAATTGGAGGAATTGAGGAAAAATAATGATTTTGTCCCACTAAATATAAATAATGAAATAGACAAAGTAATTGCTACTTTGGGCAAATACGAAAATACCTTTGATAGCTTAGTTTCTTATATCAAACTAAGAGGATTCAAAGACTACGGCTTAGAAGGGGAAATGCGTACACTTATTCATAAGTTAGAAGATAAAATCTATCGCGCCGACCCTATAAAAGTATTGACTATCAGAAGATACGAGAAAGATTATATCATTCGCAAAGAAACTATTTATGCCC
>JALOMS010000399.1 GCA_025455345.1 Thermoflexibacter sp.
CGTTTTATTACATCCAAAATTTCTACCACCAATTATAATGCTTTTTTACGATTTTCATAGTAATCCAGTCAACTGCCTTCGTATATCCTGTCCCCGAACCAGCATTTGTCATAATAGTAAAGGCAAAATCACTTTCGGGAACTATAATTTCCATAGAGAAAATATACCTGCAGAACCATCTATTCCCAGAAAAGTATATCCAAACATTTCTCCATTTCCGACACCTATCGAGAAACCTTTATATGCAAAATGAACATAGTTATAATTGTTTGAAGTGATAAAATTATCCTCTCCTCTTAAGCCTTTTAAATTCAATTGTATGAATTTAGCAAATCCCATATGCTTCATACTCAAATCCTCAGCAGGAATTAAAAGTTCAGGTAAACTGTAGGCATTTTCGGGGTCAATTATCTCCATTCCTTTTTTAGTTATTATTTGCCCCCACGGCTGATTAAGGTCAAAGCGATTAGGAAAGCCAATAAAAGTTTCAATACCCATTTTATCAGCAACATACGTTTCAATTAATTCATCATAGCTCTTACTCGAAACCCTTTCCAACATAAGGCTTGCCATTGAATATCCTGCATTCGAATATAGAAATTCAAATTTTTCTTCTTGTATTTTTGAAGCAGGTTTTTGTTGGATTAACCATTTTACAAAATTATATCTGATATTTTGGCTAGTCGAATCCAATTTGGGAAATATTTCATCACCAGATATATAAGGCTTAATGCCTGCTCTGCAAAGGAATAAGTCTTCCAAAGTAATATTCCAATACTCTTTCAGTGAACGCTCTTTCAATTCAGGATAAACCTCAAAAAAGTTAGTGTTCCAATCAATTTTATTCTCTTCAACCAACTTTGTAGCAATTACGGCAAGTATAGACTTAGAACATGAACCAATGTGAAAATAATCGTCAATAGAAACATTATTTTCCTTGCCGTAGACTCTTTCTCCTTGAATCTCCGTAATATATATTTCTTTCAAATTTAAAATGACTACAGCAACAGCAGGCAATTTAAATCTTGCTTGCTCAACAATTCTACTTAAATCCTCAGAATTTATTTGACTAAATGAAGACTATGTTTTTAGAAACATAAACATTGCTATTAGGATTAACACTTTTGCTCTCATGATTTTTGTAACATTAAAATTAAGAAGCAAAATTACTTTGTTTATAAGTAAGTATAATTAATATGGTAACTAATAAACAATTTTCCTTCTAATACGGCTAAGACTTTGAGGTGTAATACCTAAATAGGAGGTGATATATTTTTGCGGTATTCTTTGTATAATTTCAGGTTGGTGTTCAAGATACAAAAGTCTATAGTTCACGAACAAGTAGATGTCATAAAAAAGCTAATTGAATCCAAAAATTTTAGTTCAATTGTATTAGTTGAGAACTTAAAAGGTAAGTTTTGTATGTTGCCCAAACCAAGTCCTTTAGCTTTTTGTGATGAGATAGATTTACTTCTTGGAGGAACTTATGGAGTTGATGAAGTTGAAATAGATAGTGTAAAGGTTCACAAAGGACAAATTGTGCATATTCCTAAAGAGAATCTAATAGTAGAAAAGGGAGATAAATTAGTGCGTTTGCATCATATTTTTAAGCCTATTAAAGGAATACATAATAGCACATACTCATTTATTTTGCTTATTTCCAATTGGTTTGAAATTCCATGACCCCTTTTTTATCCTTACTTGTTCTACGTAAAATTAAGTATAACATCTTTACGCAGGGCGTGCCACGCAGTTTTACCTGCTAATCGCTAATTAGCAATAGGTGCATAGCAAAAAAGGTAGTATGATAAGCCTAATTTCTTCGCTTTCAGCTCCCTGCTATTCAGGATTTGTAATCTTGACCTTATTAAATTTGAATTTGTAATTCATTGTTCTTCGTAGCATTTCTTTGGTCAAAAGACTAAGTAGGAGGAGATATGCTCATTTACTTCAATAAGCATAAGTAGCTATGCAAAATTAATTTATATCATAGCTATTAATTAAGTAATTGATTATTAATATTTTGTATTAACTCACAACCCACAACTCACAACTCACAACCCACAACTCATAACTCACAACTCACAACTCATAACTCATAACTACTTATTTGTCTTTATTTTGCATTTTCATACTCTTTGTAGGCGCGATTGAGTGCGTCAAAGAGCAATTCTCCTTGGAGGGTGTAGCCTTTTGAGGCAAAATGCAACTTATCTTTTGCGGCTAAGCTGTGCTGTACCCACTTGTCTATAGACCTAAACCCACCCATAATTTCATAAAAATCCCAAACCGCTAAGTTCATTTCCTCTGCTAATGCCAAAATCTCCTGCCTTGCTTTTTCATTATTGGGGTTAGGTTTGCGTCTCCACAAATAGCTGTCTGCGGGGGTAGTAAGCAAAATAGAAGCCTGTGGTGCGGCTTTGCGAATCTCATAGACTAAGTATTGGAGGTTATTTTTATATTCTTCAGTATTAAATCTATATACGTGTGTGTCATTTGCCCCCAAAGAAACGATGACTAAATCTGGCTGTAAGACAGTAAGGTGTTTCTCAAAATCTTCGCAACGGAAATAAGTAGGTACAGTAGCTCCATTGATGCCTATGGCATGATAAAGTACGCCCGCCGAGTCATTTTCTAAGCTAATCCCTTGCAACAAAAAGTGATTTTGCAAAGAGCTATTTTTATTAAATATAATTTTTACTTCTGATTGAGGGTTTTTGAACTGATACTCCACAAAACCACTCCTACTCAAGTAAGTAGAAAGCAATTCTTTGGGGTCTATGTCCAAACTTACGTTAAAAGAGTTTTGGTCAAAGACTGGATAGAAAATCTTGATTCGTGAAATGGTATAATTGGTATTGCCTACGTTGGGGTTTACAGTAATGGTAGAGCGTACATCAAATGTTTGGGAAGAAATAGCGGATAAGCCCCACTTGGTATAAATATTTCTACTTACGCTTTTGAGTCCTTGCCAATAGCCTGTGTAGGTAACTTGATAATTGACGGGGTTGTTGGTCTGCGCCACAGGGTAAGGGAAGATAAAGCCTCTGCCTCCATTGTCAAATCGCTCGTCTTTTTGGAAAAGTTCGCGAATCTTCCCAGAGAGTACATCTGCTTGTACATGAGAATCTCCTATATGAACAATATTTACCTTTCTATTTACATCATTCTCTAATTCTTTTAATCCTTTGAGAAAATATTGTAATGCTCCATTTTTGCCCAATTTGAACTGAGCAATTTGATTCCTTTCATATCTAATAAAATTATACTCTTGTGCATTAGATTGAAAAAAGACAACCAAACAAAGTAAGGCAAATAAAAAAAATAGATGATTATTGAACTTTGTCTTCATAGCCCATGCGTTTTTTAAAGTTATCGTATTCTTTCATTAAGGCATTGTAAAGCATCTCGCCTACTACTCTTGCGCCTCTGGCAGTGAAATGCGTGAAGTCTTTGTTGCCCAAGGCGGGTTTGTTATTGACCCAACTAAGCATGGAGTTGTAGCCACCCATTGCTTGATACAAATCCCAAAAAGCACAGCCAGCCTTGAAAGCGGCTCGTTTTTGGGCATCTCTGATTTTTTCTATGTTAGGGTAAGAAACAAAACGAGTACCCTGCTTGCGTGACATATCCGAAACCCCTACCACTAAAATATCAATATCAGGAGAGAGGGATTTGAGATACCTCAATTGTTGATAAAAAAGATTCTCATAAAAGGTATAATCACTCAATACATTAGGTACAACATTTACGCCAAATTGCAAGATAATGAGTTTTACATTCATATCTTTGACTTGTTGGCGGAAAAACTCTTTCTCTATTTTAGTAAATTCTACGCCCGAACTGCCTCTAAGAGCTACATTGTCCACTGCAACGCCCTCATTACAATCTAAGGCAACACCATAAAGTTCTGCACCTTCGGCACTCTCAAAATTAATAGTCAATTTTTTGAATTTGGTGGGTATATTTTGTTCAAAAATATTAAAAGTATTGGCATAACCCAGTGATTGATTGATGATTGTATCTTTCTTTGCGTCCTTGTCTATTTTAATGTCTGTATTGATTTTAGAAGTTGGAGAGGAATACAGAATTTTAATATTTTCTATTTGTGTGTTTTTGATGTCTGTTTGTATGCTTGTTTCTTTGAAACTCACCCAAGAGCGATAGGTCTTCTCTGCATGGACTACACTATCCTTATTTTTAGGGCTATAACGATATGCCGAGCCAAGTAAACCAAAGCGGGAAGCTCCTCTTTTCTTAGGTGCGTCATTGCCATAAATCGCAAGGCGTACCCAATTAGATGCGTGGCTTGTGGTCAAAGTAGAGCGAAAAGCCTGTTTTTCTAACATTGGTACTAACCCTACCCCACAGCCACCAAATTTGTTCTGGAAACGAGTACGCAAGTATTCGCTAATGCGGTCGCCTTCTATCTGCGAATCTCCATAGTGTATTACTCTTACCAAACTTTTATCCTTGTAAATATGTCTTAAAGACTCAAAAAAATGGTCTAAGTGTGTAGGATTGATACTATCAGGAAACTGTACTGGAAATTTGATGTCTTTGACAGGCTCTATTTTTTCTTTTTGCACAGTAGAATTATCCTCTTGGGCAGTGGAAGTAGTTACTAAAACCTCCCCCGTTTTTTGAGTGATTTTTTCTATACTATCCACTTTATTCGCAAAATCATCAAAACGGGACATATCCACTTGGCGAGTAGTAGTATCCTTCTCCCATATATCTTCCGTACTAAATACATTCATTGTCAAACCATCTCCTATCTCAATCTCTTTGGGTGATAGCACCATAATGACTGCTGTCATACAAGCTACATAAAAAAGCAATAATAATACTCGAAGTGGAGTAACCATTTTTTTATTTACAAGTTTTTGTAATTTGCTAATATTGAAATATTTATAGTCAAAATTATTCAGAAATCATCATTTCCTGTATAATTATTCTTACAAACTAACACAAAATTTATTGAATTACCAACTAAAAATCTTGCCCTCAAGCGAATAGGGAGAGATGGGAATTTATTAAAACACAAAAACTTCTATAAATAGCTCTTATAGAGGTTTTTATAAAACTATCACCTGAAAACTTCTGCTCGACGGCTTATTTTAGCAAATCCAACAAACTTTCCAAACCCATGCCTCGCGAGCCTTTGACCAAAAGGTAAGAATCCTTGATAG
>JALOMS010000400.1 GCA_025455345.1 Thermoflexibacter sp.
CAAAAGTAGGTGAAAAACCTATCAAAATCAGAGGCACAAAAAACAACAAATTAATTGTTCCTCCAAACCAATTGAGTCGGTATGCACCAGAAAGATTATAAAGCATAGAAGAATGATGCGTATGGTGAAAAGCCCACAAAAACTTGGTCTTGTGCGAAGCCCAATGAAAAAAATAATACACAAAATCCACTAAGAAAAAACATAGCAAAAATATCCAAAAACTGTTTTCTATCTTCAGAGGAGTGATTTTATATGCTAAATCCAAAGTAAATAACTTTACCCCTGCGAAAACTATCTTGCCAAAAAACTGATGACCTATGAAAATCAATAAATTAGCTAAAGTTTCTTTGAAATGGTATATTTTGCGCTCTGTTTTCCAATTCCATACTACTTCTGTTAGAATTGCTAAAAAGATAATTAGCAGAAATACAAAGCGATAACTCCCAATTTGACTTTGTAATAGTTCCATGATAATTAACAAATCTAAAATGATAAAATTTGGAATCTGAAGTCCTTTACGGCAAAGTAATCGTTTTATTGATAGTGCCAAGCGTTACTGTAACTTGTTTATCGCAACTTCCACTACCGTAGTCTATCTTCATGGCGGGTTTAGAAGCAACCCTAACGATACTGATACCACTCACAGGATAAAAAATACCACTTTGGAAGCAAGAACCTTTAATTATCAAAGGAGTAGTGATTTCAGTAGTGAAGTTTTCGCCTTTATCATTAGTACCTGCGCTTGTGCCTGTAATTCTTATCTCATTACCAGCAAGTTGCAAGGGGTTTGCCCCTAAGTTAATTTGTACAGTTCTCTGTAAATTGGAAATTGTCCATTTCTTATTAGGCGTAGTAATCGCCAAATTGTTCACACTGGTAGTGTAAGAAATCTGCGTTCTTGTACGTGTAATATTGCCTTGAATAATAGTCCCTGAAAGCGCGTAATTCTCTACTTTATAGTTCTGAAAAACAATAGTTCGCTGGTTTTCAGTAAATGTAACAGATATTTTTCCCGAACGATTCCTACCAAAAGTAGCTTGGCAACCATTCCCAAAGTCTATACTTATGATTCTTTGTTGCAAATTCAAGTCAATATTTCCACAAGCCTCTACCCTACCATTACCCATTCCATTAAAATTGCCATCTATAGCGTCATCTACCACTGAAATAGCGTCGTCTATAATTGGGTCAGTTTCTATTGCTTGTGTAGCAGTAGCTTCATCTACTTCAGGAGTATTTGGGCTAACATTATCATCTTTCTGGCAAGCCGTTAGAGCTACGCACATACTTAAAAAGAAAATGAATAAGGATTTTTTTAAATGAAGTTTCATGTTACTTTGTTATTTTGGTTTTAATTTAATGATTAGATATTAGAGTTTTTTGAAGGTTTAAGTTGCAATCCAGATTTTTATAATCCAGCAATCCTTCTTTTGGTTTTTATACTCAAATTTACGGAAAGAAAACGTACAGGTTGTAAATATTCAACCAATGCAGATTTCTGCTCAACCAACAGTGGTTTTATATCAATATCTGATTTTAGAACAATTCATTGAGAGAAAGTGTCTGTTGGTTGAAAAAATTTGCAAACTGCTATTTTTTCAACGAAATTTCGCTTATGAAAATTAAGTTAGACTTCTATAAATCTCTCCTTGCCACTTGGGGCTTGCACGTCTTGTTCTGGACTGGCACAGGGTTATTTTTCTTTCCTTTTTTCATTCCTGTTTTGGGGACTGTCAATGCTTTTCTTAAAATAAGTGCTAATCTATTCGTTTTCATATTTTTAGCATACTCCAATATCCTTTATTTGATTCCACATTTTTTTGAAAAAAGGAAATATATTACTTACAGTGCGCTATTTGTACTATGGGTGATTATTTCCTCTACCTTGCTTATTTTTATCGATTCTCACTTTGCATTTCAGACAGATTATCCTCTAAAAATCAAAATTTATCGCGGCTTCCCCATTTATAACCTTCTGACTACCATGATTATCGCTATTATCAGCACCCACTACAAACTTTCCCAACGTGCCGCAGAGTACCAAAATCTAAAACAGCAATTTCAAAACCAACAACTACAAGCAGAATTAGACTTACTGAAAGCACAAATTAATCCTCATTTTTTGTTCAATACACTCAATAATATCTATACGCTCGCTTACCTCAAATCGGAGCAAGCACCTGAGATGATTAGCAAACTCTCCGAACTCATGCGCTATATGCTATACGAAGGAAAAGAAGCAAAGGTACTGTTAAGCAAGGAGATAGACTTCCTTAAAAATTATGTTACACTCTACAAACTGAAAAACGAGGATGCAAATATCATCTTTGAAATAATAGGAGAAAGCTCTCAAATGATTTATATTGAGCCACTTTTGTTTATTCCTTTGGTAGAAAATTGTTTTAAATATTGCGATTTGTCAGGAGAAAATAGTTTTATTCACATTTGCTTGGAAATACAAGGTAATCAAATTATTTTCTGCACCTCCAATAGTATTGATTTACAGAAAGATAGGGCAAAAAATTTGGGTGGAATAGGCTTGACCAATTTGGTACAAAGATTAAATTTGCTCTATGAAAATCAGTATTTTTTAGAAACTAAGGAAGAAAATGGTATTTTTAGGGTACATCTCTCTATTAAATATCTATGATAAAATCAATGACTTGCTAACTTGTTACCTTATACTCATACTTATCGCTTGTGGTATGAACAAGTGAAATACCTAATTCCTTACGAAACTTCTCTTTCAATTCATTCATCTTTTTAGTATATTTCCCTCCTATAATAAAGCCATAAATCTTCTCTTTATGCAAGGGAATTGCTTTTTCTTTGAAAAAATAAATAGTGTCCTCGATTTGATAGAAACCATCAGTTGCATTTTCTCCACTTCCTTTTAATTCTACAAATAAAAAAATTTCTTCTTCTATTTTGAATAAATAATCACACTGCTTTCTATTCGGACGCATAGGAACTACTCCTTTGTCTAACTTTACTTTACAATGAGTTTTTTCCTTATGATTTATTTTATCAATAGTGAAAGTTTTACCGTTTTCTTTTACAGCAGTTTCCTTATCGTTATAATATATCTCATCGCCTCCTAAAAAGTCTTTGATTTTCTCACAATAACTACTCATGTACTTGATATTGAAGGTTTAATAGTTGGTCAAAAATAGCACTCATCTTTTCTGTGGTGTCATCTAAAACATCTGATTTTAAGCCCTTCCTTTCTCTATCCAAGGAATCATACAATTCTCCATCTTTGAGTGCATATATACCTACTTGCTCAAAATCAAGCCATTGACTTTGGGGAATAATCAGGTTTACCTCCTCTTCCAACTCAGGTTGCCGTTGCACTATATACTTTGCTTTTATCAAATTATCTAAGGCAGTCAAAATATAAGGGCTATGTGTGGGAATCACAATTTGACTTTGAGGATTCGCATTAATTAGCATAGCAATTAATTCTATATACCCTTTTTGTCCCAGAGGAAACAAATGCGCTTCTGGTTCTTCATATACTCTAAAAACAGTATCATTATAAAGTACGGATAAAAAAATATCTTGGAAAGGTCTAATAATTTCTTGCTGTCCAGAAGAAGCATTGATTAACCGAATATAGTCTTTACGATTTTTCCCAAATTGGATTTTTTCTCCATACTCATCTACTCCATATTGCCCTTTGATAATGTGATTCACTTTCTGAATCAACTCATTAAGCAATTTTTCATTGGGATTGCCAAAAAGATTTTTTTCTTCTTTTATGAGTTCTTCCAAACCTCCACTATGCTCAAATTTTGCTTTTATACGCCTCACATACTCCATAAACCTAAGAATCAGTAATTCATTATCAGAATCAAAATTTTTACTTTGGTAGATATGTTGATTTACTTGACTATATATTTCTGTCAGATAATGCTCTAAAATCACCATCATATTCCTACTTGCAGGCAGGTAAAGAGGTTGGTGCGTAGAATCAAAAGCCTGATTACTTTCCAAAAATTTTGTAAAACTAAGTCACTGATTTTTTGGACCACACAGCGGCATATATTCTGTTAAACCGATACAATTAACTCCATATCGGACGGAACAGACACAAATCTAGTTGGTCGACATTCGAAGAAAACATTTAAAGAAATTTGGAAAGATTTATCCACGTATCGTTATTGTAGCGATATTGTATTTCAAAATTAGCCAAATGCCTTGCAGAACCTAACAAGTTATAAAAGTATCTACTGATTCTTTTTTTCATAATACCCTCAAAATTTGATTTGTCTAATTCACTGTTAATCAGTAATTCAGATAAAATTTCTTCTCTGATAGTTTTAAAAAAATAAATTAACTTTGCAATTGTACTTTTTCCACTTGCCTGCTCCCCAATGAAAATATTGAGGTTCTTAATAAGAATTTCTACCTCATTTTTATTGGAAATTGCTTTGAAATTTTTTATTAATATGCTTTCCATTCCATTGTTTTTATCACAAAAATACTCATAAATGGATTAAATGCTTATGTTATATTAAATTTGTATTATTTTTTTTATGAAATGATGATAAAATGTGCTATCATAGACGATGAGTCTTTGGCTATCAAACTATTAGCAGACTACGTGCAAAAAACACCTACCTTAGAGCTGGTCGGAAAGTTTAATAAGCCTACACAAGCACTTCCTCTATTGCAAAGAGAGGAAATAGACCTCCTTTTCTTAGATATAGAAATGCCCGAACTGACGGGTTTGGAATTTATTAAACTACTGAAAAACAAGCCTTTTATTATTCTCACTACTGCCTATTCCCAATATGCCATAGATGGGTTTGACTTAGATGTGAGTGATTATCTGCTCAAACCTGTTACTTTCGAGCGTTTTCTAAAAGCAGTAAATAAAGTAAGCGAAATTTGGCAGTTAAAAAATGGGAGTGAGAAAAATGAGCAGACCTTAACCAATGCGGTTTCATCAGAAAGCAAAGACTATTTTTGGGTAAAAGCCGACCAAAAATTGCAAAAGATATTTTTCAAAGATATTTTATACATAGAAGGTTTAAAAGAATATATAAGCATTTATACTATTCAAAATCAGCGTATTATTACCTTGGAGGCTCTAAAAAACTTAGAAGAAAGCCTGCCTTGTCCTCCTTTTGTGCGTTGTCATAAGTCCTACATTGTTTCCTTAGACAAGGTAACCGCAATGATAGATAATCAATTGGAAATCAGTAAGAAGCTGATTCCAATAGGGGCAAGTTACAAGGAACAAGTCATACAAAAACTATAAAACCCTTGTAAGGGTGCAAAACCTTACAAAGGGAAATAATTTTAATAATTTTTGTATTATCTTAATACTGTTCAGTACCAGAGAAGAAAAATGCACCTTCAATAGCGGCATTCTCGTCGGAGTCAGACCCGTGAATAGCATTCTTTTCGATAGATTGAGCAAAAATTTTGCGGATAGTACCTGCCTCTGCATTAGCAGGATTAGTAGCTCCTATAAGTTTGCGGAAATCTGCAACTGCATTGTCTTTTTCTAAAATCATAGCAATGATATTGCCCGAAGACATATAATTACAAAGGTCTTGATAAAAAGGTCTTTCTTTATGAACAGCATAAAATTGCCCAGCACGCTCAGGAGTAAGACGAGTAAGTTTAGCCGCTACGATTCTAAAGCCTGCCTCTTCTATCATCTTGATAATTGCACCGCTATTGCCTGCTTGGTAGGCATCGGGCTTCACCATTGTAAAAGTTCTATTTGTTGCCATTTTAAAATTTAAGTATTAAAAAAAATTTAATGATTACTTTTTGGAATTAGTGATAGACTAAAACATAGAAAATCAAATATTAATAGAAGTGTATGTCTTGTAAGCTATCCCAAATGTGGCGCAAAAATACAAAAGAAATCAAAAAGGTGTATGATTTTAATGAAAATAGTAATTAAC
This sequence comes from Thermoflexibacter sp., assembly GCA_025455345.1. Lineage (GTDB taxonomy): Bacteria > Bacteroidota > Bacteroidia > Cytophagales > Thermoflexibacteraceae > Thermoflexibacter. The sequence goes on from JALOMS010000400.1 coordinate 5,925, forward strand.
TTTGAATGTCGTATTTATAAATTTATTATTCAGCGATAAAATTTTTATTTTTTTATGTGGCGTAAAGTGCTTGGGTGGTTAGTTACACCTTTTTATGCGATTGTATTTTTTTCTATTTTATGTATTTTCCACCCTTTTCTTTGGCTTGGTCATAAGCTTTTTGGTTATCAATTCTTAAAAACAGAAGTTGATTATTTTATGTATGCCTTACTCAAAAGCCTATACCTAATGGGAGTAAGATATACCTTTGTCCAATCGCCAGATAAAATGCCCTTAGATAAACCAATGATTATTATTAGTAATCACCAAAGTATGTTTGATATTCCTATCATTGGCTATTGGCTCAGAGCGCATCACCCCAAATTTGTCGCCAAACAAGAGCTATCCAGAGGCATTCCAAGCGTATCTTTCAATTTGCGGCATGGCGGTTCGGTAATGATAGACCGCAAAGATTCACGTCAGTCTTTGATAGCAATCAAAGATTTTGCAGAATATTTGAATAAAAACAATTATGCAGGGTGCATTTTCCCTGAAGGCACTCGCTCTCGTACTGGCGAACTCAAACCCTTCAAAGCACAAGGGCTTTTGATGTTATTGCGCTCTATGCCAGAAGCTACTATCGTTCCTGTGGCTATTGATGGCGCATGGCAGTTGATGCGTTATAATGCCGCTCCTATTCCTTTTGGTATTCATATCAAAGCAAATATTCTCCCACCTATATCAAGGCAGGGAAAAACCCACGAACAGGTAATTAGTGAAGCAGAAACAGCGATTAGACAAGTTTTAGGACAGTATATTAGCGAAGAATCTAATGTATAGATTTAGCATCTTGACCTACCCAAGGGCAAATTTATAACTCGCTTTACTTTAACAAGTTCGATGATAAAATTCAATGCTAAATTAATCCAAATTGTAAATTCGGGCTGGCATCATTTTACATTTGAGCATCCACTTATATTTTCAAGAAAACTGATTAATTTTGAGTGGGATATAAAACATGACCATAATATTTTTATGAAACAACTTTTCAATTTTTTTAAAAGAAATAAATCAGCAGAAAATGGCGTAAAAACTATGCCTGAAATTTCTGATTTAGAAGGAGTTGCGCTCAAAGAAGGTGATTTGGTAGAGGTATTGCGTTATGAAATGGGTACTTGCAAAATCATCATAGAAGATGGCAAATATTTCTATGAGTCCATTACCACAGGCGAAAAGGTAAGTTGGGCAAAAATGATAGATGCCGCAACTAACTTTCAGAAAGTCAGAAAAATAAAATAAAAATGCTTTCCCGTATTTTATTCTTGTTTTTACCTCAAATAGATAGATTAATCTGTAACTTTGTATCTGTCGATAACTCTTATCTCTCCAATACCAAGTGATGATTATTTCAAAGGTCAGCATTCTTTTATTGATATTATATTTTGTATTAGCTTTATTTTCAAATAGTTATGCCCAAGATGGCTATGAAGATGTATTGTATTTGAAAAATGGTAAAATGCTAAAAGGTAAAATAGTCAATATAGATAATCAAACCATAGAGTTTATTACCTCGAGCGGCACTCCTTTGTCTATTAGCATGACAGAAGTCAGTAAAATACGAAAAGAAAAGATAGATAAAGGATTGATAGATGTGAGAGATACTATTTTCAAGGCTAAAGGATTTATGAAAATAGCTGAGTTCAGCTATGTAATAGGAACAGGTAGCATAAATACAAGAATAGGAACTTACAAGAACAGTCTTAGGGCTTATTGTTTGAGTTTTTCTTATGGATATTTAATTGTTCCTAATTTTTATGCGGGCTTAGGAGTCGGCTATGACAGGTATGAGAGAGCAAGTTTTCTTCCTTTGTTTTTAGACCTTCGGGCTGATTTTATAAAGAGTAAGCTACGTCCCCTACTTGCACTAAGAATGGGACATAGCTTTGGTTGGGCAGAGAATCAATCAGGCTCCAATTGGGGCGGCTTCGTCATACAAGCCAATATAGGCACAAGACTTATGCTGGATTATGCCAAATCTGTGCATTTTTCTATTGGAATCAAATCCCAACAAGTATTGGTAAAATATTTTATTTTCAGGACTAATGGCAGTCTTTTCCCTACGGAGGAAAGGCTTGGACATCAATTCATTACCTTCAGTGCAGGGTTTAACTTTTGAACCAATAGACTACTTTGCTTGGCTTCTTAAAACCACCTTTTTTGCTTAAAGAAGAAAATCATACCAACCGTAAGTGTAATCATTAAACCCCATAAGCCAAAATACCCCCATTGCCAATGCAATTCAGGCATATTTTCGAAGTTCATGCCATAAATTCCTGCCACAAATGTGAGCGGAATGAATATCGCAGAGAGAACTGTTAGGGTTTTCATTACACCATTCATGGTATGGCTTAGGTTAGACATATACAAATCCATCAAACCGCCCAGCATTTCTCTAAAGGCTTCGAAAGTGCTAATCAAATGCTTGACGTGGTCGTGGGCATCATGAATATATGTAAGATTAGAGCTATGAATGTACTCAGAGTGTTCTTTGGTGAGCTTGCCTAACTCCTCATTGAGCGGGAAAACGAGCTTGCGAATCAGGGCTAATTGTTTTTTTAGCATAAGAATATCATTCATCATATTTTTAGATGGATTCGCAATGATTTCATCTTCGATAAGCTCTACCTTTTCTCTAATGTGTTCTAAAACCAAGTAATAATTATCAATAATCGCATCAATGAGCAGATAAAATAAGTAGTCGGCACGTAGTTTTCTTACCCTGCCTTTTGAAGCCGCTATTCGCTCTCTTATCCCACCAAAAACGTCGCCCTCAAAACCTTCTTGGAAGGTGAATACCAGATTACCACCGAGAACTACGCTAATATGTTCTTGTTCTATCTGCTGGGTTTTTGCATTGACACTGAGCATTTTGAGCGTAAAAAATAAGTATTTCCCAAAATCTTCTATTTTAGGCAGATGCTCTGTATTAATAATATCTTCCATCATCAATGAATGAAAAGAGAAGTGCTGAACAATTCTCTCCATCTGGCTTATATCACTCAGCCCATCTATATCTATCCAATTGACCTTATTCTCACCTATTTGGCTTACTACTTCCTCTAATTTGTTAGTTTTAGTAATATTACTCTCGTGTTCGTTGTAGTTAATAAGTTGAAAATTAATAGATTGGTTTTGTTTTTTCCCAATATAAATCAGTTCTCCGGGAATTCTTCCCACTGTTTTTGTCATAGTGTTTTCAGGTATGACTTTGGTTTTCATGGTTTTATG
>JALOMS010000401.1 GCA_025455345.1 Thermoflexibacter sp.
AAAAATTCACGGTGCAAAGCCGTCTGCCCGCACCGTGTTTTTTCAACCAGCTATGAAAAGAATATTTAAGGCAAAACCCTAAACATTTACTATCTTGATGCAAAGATAAAATTTTTACCAATTCGAGTCAAGCATTAAGGCATTTTTTTTTTTAGAATTTTTTTGAGTAAATTCCTACCAGAACATTGCATACAGAAAAGCAATGATGATACAAATGACAATTGCCCCTACGTTAAAAGGTGTTTGCGTATGGAAAAGACGGTTAGAGAGTTTAATTCCTTTAGGATTCTCTACCTTGCTTTCAAACAAACTAATGCCTACCATCAACCCACACAATGCTAAGAAAATCACTCCCATTCTATCCAAAAACGGCAAGTTAGGCAATAAAAACTTAAATAATAAAGACACAGGTACTGATAATATTGCCGCCCAAAGTGCCGCATTTGCCGTAGTTTTTTTCCAGAAAAATCCTAATAAAAAGATAGCAACTACCCCAGGACTTACAAAACCTGTAAATTCTTGTATAAACTGAAATGCTTGGTCTAAGGTAGATAAGAAAGGAGCAACAGCCATGGCAATGACCATAGAAACTACACCTATGATTCTTCCTGTGTTTACTAAGCCCTTTTCAGATACATCTTTTTTGATGTATTCTTTATACAAATCCATAGAAAATATAGTAGCAATGCTATTAATCATAGAACTCAAGGAAGAAACTACCGCCGCTACCAATGCCGCAAATGCCAAGCCTTTCAAACCCACAGGAACAAAAGTATCTAATAACCAAGGATATGCCTCGTCAGACTTGGGCAAAGTAGGATTCAAAACAAAGGCAACAATCCCAGGAATTACGACTATCATTGGCATTAATAATTTTAAGAAACCTGCCAAAATAATCCCATTTTGCGCTTCTGAAAGACTTTTTGCGGCTAATGCTCTTTGCGTAATGTATTGATTACAACCCCAGTAATTCAAGTTGGCTATCCACATACCTCCTATCAATACACTAATGCCCGGAAGGTCTTTATAGCTTGGGTGCGAACTGTCCAATATCATATCAAAGCGTTCTGGTGCTTTTTCTAATAAAGTGGAAAGTCCTGAAAATACGCCTGCTCCGCCGCTAAGTGTGTCCAATGCTAAATAAGTAGTTACCAATCCCCCAAAGACCAAGAAAACAACTTGTACTACGTCCGTCCATGCCACTGCCATCAAGCCTCCATAAATAGAATAAACTAAAGAAAAGACAGCCAAACAGATAATTGCCGTAGTCAAATCTACACCCATCACTGTTTTTAAAGTAAGCGCACCCAAATACAATACAGAGGTGAGATTCACAAAAATATAGACTAAGAGCCAATACACAGCTAAGCTGGTTCTTACACGTTTGTCATAGCGAATTTCCAAAAATTGGGGCATGGTATAAATCTTTTTGTCCAAGAAAATAGGAAGAAAAAACTTACCAACTACCAAGAGAGTAGCCGCCGCCATCCATTCGTAAGTAGCAATGCCTAAGCCAAGTGCATAGCCAGAGCCAGACATGCCTATGAACTGTTCGGCAGAAATGTTGGAGGCAATCAAGGAAGAACCAATCGCCCACCAAGGGAGCGTGCTTCCCGCCAAAAAATAGTCCTTAGAGTTTTTCTCATGTCCCTTTTTATCACGAGAAACCCAAAGACCTACAGCCACTATCAATAGACAGTAACCCACAAAAACTGCAATATCCCATCCTGAAAATTCCATATAAATAATAAGTTGCGTGATATGATTTGAAGAAAAATAAAAAACAATTTATAAGTGTTTGACTAACAGCAAATTAGTCTTAAGTGGTTTCAGAAGGCTGGCTACTATACTGCTAATGCTCATCAACGATATAAATATCTTGGAGATTCCTTCCATAGCCATCATAATCCAAACCATAGCCAACCACAAACTTATTCTCAATCTCAAAGCCTACGTATCTGACATGAACATCTTTTTGAAAGGCAGAAGGTTTGGTAAGCAAAGAAACAACTTCCAAAGAAGCAGGACGAAAACGCTTAAGTTCCTGAATTATCTCTGAAATAGTCAAGCCAGTATCTACGATATCCTCTATCAATACCACATGACGCTGAAATACATCATCATCAAAGCCTAAAATCTGGTCGACCTTGCCTGTACTTTGCATGGATTCGTAAGATGTAAACTTAACAAAGGTGATTTCTGACACAATGTCTATTTGACGAATCAAATCTGCCGCAAAAATAAATGCACCATTCAAAATTGTAATAAATAGTGGGTTCTTGTCTGCGTAATCTTGGGCTATTTGCTTGCTCAACTCAGCAATACGCGCTTGAATAGCCGATTGGGGAATGAATAGGTTAAAACTTTTGTCTTTGACTAACATGATATAAAACGTTCTTAGTTCTGTTTTCTCAAAAACGAAGTTATTTAAAACCTTGTAAATAAGTTCTAAATTTATGCTTTTTTTGTATAAAATTTTTCAAATCTCAATTTATCATAGCACCTTTGTAAATAGATTTGTATAATCTATATTTGTTATTATATCCTTTATTTTCATTATTATTCATTATTATTAGTTCATGGCGCGGATTCTTACAGGCATTCAAAGTTCGGGCAGACCTCATTTGGGAAACTTGCTGGGCGCAATTATACCTGCTATCGAGCTTTCTAAGGCAGTCCAAAACGAATCTTTTTTCTTTATTGCAGACTTACATTCACTTACTACGATAAAAGACGGAGAAAAACGCAAGGAATACACCTACGCAGTAGCCGCCGCTTGGTTGGCTTTTGGCTTTGATACCCACAAAAATACGTTTTGGAGGCAGTCCAAAGTCCCTGCACACACTGAGCTGGCTTGGTATCTCAATTGTTTCACGCCTTACCCAATGTTGGCTAATGCTACTTCTTTCAAGGATAAAGCTGAAAAATTGGCAGATGTCAATGCGGGACTTTTTACCTATCCCGTCTTGCAAGCGGCAGATATTTTGCTTTATGATGCTAATTTCGTCCCCGTTGGCAAAGACCAACAGCAACACTTGGAGATGACCAGAGACCTCGCAAGCGGTTTTAACTTTCAGTATGGAGAAACTTTCGTATTACCAGAAGCAAAGATTAGCGAAGAAGTAATGGTAGTACCCGGAATTGATGGACAAAAAATGAGTAAATCATATAATAATACCATTGATATATTTGTCAATGACAAGGAATTAAAAAAACAAGTAATGAGTATCGTTACAGATAGTACCCCTTTAGAAGAACCAAAAAATCCAGATACTTGTAATGTATTCAAAATTTATTCTTTATTAGCAACATCAGCACAAATCCAATCTATGAGAGCCAACTATTTGGGTGGGAACTATGGCTATGGACATGCCAAAACAGAACTCTTAGAAATCATCAAAACTAAATTTGCAAAAGAAAGAGAAATTTTTAACTATTATATGGACAATTTAAAAGAATTGGAGAAGAAATTGAATGAAGGAGAAGAAAAGGCAAGAACCATAGCCCAAGATGTCTTAGATAAAGTTCGTAAAAAATTAGGATTTGCTTAGCGTTAAGCAAGATTAAATGAAAAATAATTTTCCAAATAACTCTTTACACAATCTATTTGCCAAAGGAAATGAAGAATTCTTCATTGACAAACTGCTTTCGACCGTTCCTGACCTTATTTATATCTATGATTTGATTGATAATCAATATATTTTTTTGAATGATAAAATTACTCATTTATTTGGATATCGTTCAGAGGATTGGGTCGGACGCTCTTTAGATGAGGTCAAAGATAAAATTCACCCTCAAGATTGGGAAATCATCCAACAGGCTTGGCAGACAGTAGCGGGAGATACCAATAAGCAGTTGTTAATAACAGAATACAGAATCAAAAATGCCAAAGAACAATGGTTTTGGGTCAAAGACCACATCAAGATTTTTGAACAGAATAGCGAAGGCACAGTCAGTAGAATCATAGGAGCAATTGAGAATATTACTCCTCAAAAAGATGCCGAAAGAGATATTCAAAAGCTCACCAGACAATACGCCTATCACAACCAACGCCTCAAAGAACAAAACCAAACTCTTGCCGAACATGAGAAAAAACTGGTCTCGACCAATGAGGAGTTACTCATTCAACAAAACGACCTGAAAATGACCTTGAATGAGCTTTCTATCAAACACCAAGAGTTAGATGAGGTCAATGAGGAGCTGATGAGTCAGCAAGAAAATTTGAAAACAGCTTTTGCGGCTCTTTCTATTAAAAATCAAGAATTGGACAAGGCAAATGAAGTGCTTACTATCCAAACCAATGAAATGAGCAAGTTAGTCAAAGAACTCTCGGATAGGAATTTTGAACTTGACCAGTTCGTTTATAAGATTTCGCACGATATTCGCTCGCCTTTTACTTCTATTTTGGGCTTAGTAAATCTCATGAAAGTAGAAACAGACCCAGTACGCTTGCAAGAGTCAGTAAAGCACATAGAGAAAAGTGTATTGCGATTGGACAATTTTGTAAAATCCATGCTTAACTTCGCTCGCATTAGTAGGGAAGAGTTCTATCCCGAAGAGGTATTTTTTTATATTCTCATCGATGAGTGTTTGAATGATTACAAATATTTAGAAAATTTTGGGAAGATTGCAATAAATATCAAGATAGAAGATAACCAGCATAAGTTTTATAGCGATTTGATACGCATAAACAGTATTTTTAGAAATATTATGTCCAATGCCATCAAATACAGCAATCCTTACCAAGAGAATAGCTTTTTAGATATAAATATCCAAATTTTTCCTGAAAATGCCATCATTACATTTACGGACAATGGCATAGGCATCAGAGAAGAGTTATTAAGTAAGGTTTTTGGAATGTTTGTCAGAGCTACTGAACGCTCAGATGGCTCTGGATTAGGTCTTTACATAGTAAAACAATCTGTAGAGCGATTAAATGGGAAGATAGAGATAGATAGTGAATATGGGAAAGGCACTACTATTCGTATTACCCTTCCCAATATGCTAAATCAAAACGAAAAAGATTAAATCTTTAGACTAATTCGTCTTATCGGAGTCTATTCTATTTTTGAAATATTCATAAGTAAGTTTTAACCCTTTAGCCCTATCTACCTTAGGCTCCCAGCCTAAAATCTGTTTGGCTTTGGTAATATCAGGACAACG
>JALOMS010000402.1 GCA_025455345.1 Thermoflexibacter sp.
TCAGGCAAGCGATTGTGTTTTGCATTTATGAACAATCATTTCTTACAACCTATTTCTACGATTAGAGCAGAAATGGAAAAAATCTTAACCGAGTATTACCTAAAATACTAAATACTTCTAATCTTTGTGTTATAAATATTTTTCAAAACTTTGGTAGGTGTTATTAATTAGCTTTTATTATTTCAAGTCTAAAACTTAACACAATATATTGAATATCAAGATTTTACACTTATCCATAATTTATAATTATTTATCATTTTATTTTTATATTTCGTAAAATCAAAGCCACCTAAAAAGATGTAAAAAATTTATTCAATCCAAACAACACTTGTATGAAATCTATCTTCCTAAATCTGTACAAAATTACTCCCATTTATATTATTTTTATAGGGGGGTATGTTCTTTTGTGCTTCCCATTATGCTCTCATGCCCAGTTAGTTACTTACTCCTTCACAGGCGCCACAGGTAGTGAAGCTACCCTACCTCCTGACGCTCAACCAGCCAACGGAACGGCAAGTAACATCAGTAGAGGCATAGGAATCACTGCCTCCGCCTCAGCAAATACCTTTTCCGCAAGTGGTTTTTCTACTACTGGCATAGACCCCAACGACTATTTTGCGTTTAGTATCCAGCCCAATAGTGGTTTTCAGCTCATTATCAATGGAATAGAGTTTGACGAAAGGCGAAGTCTAACAGGCATACGCACGCTATCTGTCCGTTCAAGTAGAGATGGCTATGCCACAGATTTGGCTGTAATCAATGTGCCTGATAATGACCTCACACGCACGCAAACCGTTAATTTAGTGTGCTTTACACGCATTACTACCAATACTACTTTTCGTATTTACGGCTATGCTTCCGAAGCCACAGGAGGTACTTGGCGTTTGGATAATGTCAAAATTTTGGGTACTATTATTCCTAACACTCTACCTTATCCTACCCTTTCCTCTATTGATGTCATTGATAACCAAACTATTGAAGCAAATTTTAGCGAAGAGGTTTCCCTGACCACTTCCCAAACTACAAGCAATTACTACCGCAACGGCAATGTGGCAAGTACGCCTACGACCGCAGTAAGGGACGCTATGGACTTCAAAAAAGTGCGTTTGGTTTTTCCTACGCCTTTCCCAAACAATGTAATGCAAACATTATCAGTGATTAACGTCAGCGATTTGTGCAACTTTGCAATCCCTGCGGGTACGCCCCAAACAGGGAATTTTACCTTTGTGCCAGATATTACGCCTCCTACCATTGCAAGCGTTACCGTCCTCTCTCTCAATCAGATACGAGTAAGGTTTTCTGAAAATGTGCAGCTGGCAAGTTCGCAAAATGTAGCTAACTATTCCTTGAATGGTGGCATTGGTGTACCTACTTCTGCGGTTCGTAATCCCTTGGATAACAGGGAAGTAACGCTTACTTTTGCCAATAACATGACTATCTTGCAGAACTATACGCTTACTGTGGCAAACGTACAAGACCTCGCAGGAAACGCTATGCCTTCCTCTACCTTCAACTTTGTCCACCCAGATATTTATCCTCCCGTTTTAGTACAAGTCAAAGTCATTTCTCAAAATGCGATTGATTTGATTTTCAATGAGAACTTAGACCAAGCTACGGCACAGACCTTAGCAAATTACAATATTGCAGGAAATCCCTTGCTCACTGCACTCTTGGACAATATGCAAAGAAATACAGTGCATTTGTTTTTGATGAATAACTTTCCTGAAAATTCCAATATCACTATTAACATTAACAATATCAAAGACTTAGCAAATAATACCATTGTCCCCACTTCCCAAATTTTCCAATACGATACCCGCCGCCCTACTTTGGACTTGGTTGAATTTTTAGGTACTAATCAACTCATTCTCACTTTTTCCGAACCCTTAGACCCTATTTCCGCGCTCGTTTTTAACAATTATGAGTTCATAACTTCCTCAAATACAGTTTTTTTACCCACAGCAACTACTTTTGTTTCTGCTACACAAATTCGCCTCACATTGCCTTACACTTTCAGGCAGGGCGAAAGTTACAACCTAAGAGTTACCCAAGTCAGAGATTTGGCAGGAAACATAATGACTACCAGAAACTTACGAATTTCTTATGATGTGCAAGCACCTAATCTGCTCAATCTAATTGTTTGGAAAAACTTGCGAATGATAGAGTTGCAATTTTCAGAATCTTTGGAAAGTGCAAGTGCTAATACTGCTACAAACTTCTCTATCAGCAACAGAACGGACATGACTCCTGCTTTTTCGCCTACTTCTGCGGTGCTTTGTGCCAGCAACCCCACCGTTTTGTATCTGAATTTTAATACAGCTTTGGCAAATGACAAAAATTTCTCCTTGACTATCAATAACTTAAAAGATATTGTAGGCAATACAATTATGCCAATCACGCAAAATTTCAATACGCTAAAACCGCGTTTGGCAAAAATCAGGGTATTAGACAAAGATAAAATAGATTTGTACTTTTCCGAGAGTATTACGAGTATTTCAGCAGAAGAAGAAGCAAACTATTTAATTAACAATGCTCAACCAAGTTTAGCAAGCAGAGATGTTACAGATTTTTCTTTGGTGCATTTGACTTTATCCCAGAATCTCATTTTAGGTAGTGGCAATACCTTGCAAATTAGCAATTTACAAGATATTACTGCAAATATAATTGATGTAGCCAATGCCAGTTTCATCTATCAAAATGCAATCGCTCAAATCTTGGTGCGTTCCAGAAATTTGATAGACGTAGCTTATTCACAAGTTGTTCCAGATGTAGTTGCCACGAATACTAATTTGTACTTTTTAAATAATGACCCGCTACGGAAAGCGGCTGGTGCGACCTTAGACCAAGACGATAAGCGCGTGGTCAAATTGATTTTTTCTGAAAACTTTACTCCAAATACGCCTTACCAACTCACTCTGGGCGGTTTCGCGCTTCCTTGCGAAGGTTTTATACCTGTACAAATGCATACTTTTACTTTTGATACAGGTGCGCCACAAGTGGTAAGCATACTTTTCAATTCTCCTAACGAAATTGAGGTAACTTTCTCAAAATCAGTGGAAAAGAGCTCTGCCGAAGCGATTAATTTCTACACCATCAACAACGGAATTGGGCAACCTACGGAGGTAACTCTGAAAAGTAGCGACAGCAGAACCGTAGTTTTAAAATTGCGAAATCCTTTGCGAATCAATACAAGTTACACCTTGAATATACAGAATATCAAAGACTTATTGGGCAATGTATTGTTTTCTCAAAGTTTTAGCTTTGCTCGCCCTGCTGTTCCCAAATATGGAGAACTCATTGTTTCAGAGATATTTGCAGACCCCACTCCCAAAGTAGGTTTGCCAGAAGTAGAGTATTTGGAACTTTATAATAATTCTCAAACACCTTTTGAACTCAATGGAATCAAACTGATAGACGGCACGACTGAATATCCGTTAAGTCGCTTACAAATTCTTCCTAATGAATATGTTATCCTTTGTGCGGCAAGTCAAAAAGACGTTTTCACTCCTTTTGGAAAAGTGGTTACGGTTTCTTCTTTGAGTTTGACTAATTCTGGGGAGTTGTTAAAATTAATTGACCCAGATAACAACTTGATTTACAGCGTAAACTATTCTGATTCTTGGTATAAAGACGACAAGAAAAAGGACGGTGGCTGGTCTTTGGAAATCATAGACCCGAACTCAACTTGCGATGAATCAAGCAATTGGATAGCTTCGCAAGACCCCAAAGGCGGCACACCTGCCAAAGAAAACTCGGTCAATGGTAAAAATCCTGACAAAACTGCCCCTGAAATTACCAAAGTGGAAATCTTAAATTTGAGAACTATAAAATTGACTTTTTCCGAGAATTTGGATAGTTTGATTTTAGTCAATCGCAATAATTATACAGTTCCCAATTTTACGATTGCTTCTGTCAATACAACTAACAAAAATACGCTTAATCTTCTATTTTCTAATAACTTAGATAGTGCCACTTTGTATCAGTTAGAAGTAAAAAATCTCAAAGATTGTGCTGTAAATTTGTTAAACAACACCTTAGAATTTGGCATTGGCAAGAAAGCAAAATTGAACGATTTAGTGATAACGGAAATCATGGCGAATGAAATTTTGCCTACGCCAAGCACTGCGCCAAGAGTGCCACAAGCGGAATATTTGGAGATTTACAACCGCACCAACTCCTTACTTATGTTGAATAATCTGATTTTGAAAGACGCAACTTCTGAAATAAAAATGCCAGCTACTTTCATCAAACCGAAAAGTTATTTAGTATTAACAAGTACCTCAAAATCAAGCCTTTTCAATGATAAAAATGTGATTGGTGTTCCCTCTTTCATCACCTTAAACAACACAGGCGAAGAACTCACTTTAAAAGATAGTGCCAACAATATTGTGTATAGCGTAACATTTTCAGATACTTGGTACAAGGACGAAACAAAGCGGCAAGGCGGCTGGTCTTTGGAAATGATTGATATAGAGAACTTTTGCGCGGAAAGTGAGAATTGGAGGGCAAGCAACGACCCAAATGGTGGTACACCTGCAAAGGTAAATTCTGTTCTTGGAAAAGTACAAGACAATGTAAAACCACAAGTAACTTCTTTTACAATTCAGAATGAAAATCAAATTGTGCTTACTTTTAGCGAATTGATAGAGTTAAATAGCTTAAAAAATTTACAAAACTATCAGATAACCAATGGATTATCAGTAAGTAATATTGCCATAGAAAGTAGGCAAAAAATCACTTTAACCCTCAATCAAAGAATTAATCCTGCAGTAATTTATGAATTGAAAATCAATAACTTAAAAGATTGTGCGGAGAATGTGCTGGTTTATAGTACTCCCTTTGGTTTGGGTCGCTTGCCTTTGAAAAATGAAATTCTCATTACAGAAATATTTGCAGATGAAAGCCCAAAAATAGGACTACCCTTAGTAGAGTATGTAGAAATCTTGAATAATTCCAATAGTGTACTGACTTTGAATGGATTACAGTTTGCAGATGGCACAAGTACAGTGCGCTTGCCAAGTGCGGTTTTGCAACCCCAAGAGTACGCAATTTTATGTAGCAGTACGCGGATTGATAGTTTTTCAAGGATTTCTCCTACCCCAAAAGTGATTGGTGTGAGCAGTTTTCCAAGTTTGAATAACGCAGGTGAACGCCTGACTAT